>NZ_JBMDWJ010000328.1:0-16545 GCF_048595215.1 Siphonobacter sp. | reverse complement strand
GTTTTGGTACTAGTAACGGTTTTGAGTTACAGTTGCAGGACCGGGCGGGTGGAACCATTGAGAAGCTGTTCCAGGTCGAAAAAGATTTCATGGCCGCTTTGTTGAAACGTCCGGAAATTCAATTCGCCACGACTACCTTTAACCCGACGTTCCCGCAGTATCAGGTCAACGTAAATGTGGCCCGTACAAAAGAAGCCGGATTAACGGTCAACGCCGTACTGAGTGCCTTGCAAGGGTATTTTGGTGGGGTGTACGCTTCCAACTTTAACCAGTTTGGTAAGCAATATCGGGTGATGATTCAGGCTGATCCTGCCTATCGGGCCAGTCCCCAGAACCTGAACTCCGTATACATCCGTAACACGAGCGGTACGATGGCTCCCATTTCTGAATTCGTGACGATGGAGCGGGTGTATGGACCGGAAACAATTACTCGGTTTAACCTCTTTACGTCGGTATCCATTACGGGTACGCCGAAGCCGGGTTACAGTTCCGGGGATGCGATCAAAGCCATTCAGGAAGTAGCCGCGACTACGTTGCCACAGGGATACGGTTACGAATTTTCGGGGATGACCCGGGAGGAATTAACCAGCGGTGGACAGACCATTTACATCTTTATCCTGTGTCTGGTCTTCGTGTACTTCCTGCTGAGTGCTCAGTACGAAAGTTACATTCTACCGCTAGCGGTACTGCTTTCGCTGCCGATTGGTCTGGCCGGAACATTCATTTTCGCCAACCTCTTCGACATCAATAATAACATCTACCTCCAGATCACGCTCATTATGTTGATTGGTCTGTTGGCGAAGAATGCGATTTTGATTGTGGAGTACGCCGTCGAACGACGACGACACGGCATGAGTATCGTGCAGGCCGCCGTAGATGGTGCCCAGGCACGTTTACGCCCGATTTTGATGACGTCCTTTGCCTTTATTCTGGGTCTGGTACCCCTGGCGGTTTCTACCGGGGCCGGAGCTTTAGGAAACCGTTCCATTGGTACGGGAGCCGTCGGCGGGATGTTGATTGGTACCCTGTTTGGTGTCTTCGTAATTCCGGTTCTGTTTATCATCTTCCAGTCTTTGCAGGAACGCATCAGTGGAACGCCGGATCAACTAAAAACGGAGGAAAAATCACACGCCGACCTCATGGCCGGAAACTAATACAAATGGTATGGAAGGAGGAGTGTTGGATGAACCCTTCCGTACCCTTACCATTGACCAGTAAATTTATGAATCGAAAACTTTTGTGGCAGGCGTTCGCAGTGCTGGTACTGCTGCAAGTGCTTGCCGCCTGTCGAATAACAAAACCCTACGAAGGTCCGAAGGGAAAGACGGAGGGCTTATACCGGGATCAGGCCGAGACGGATACGGCAACACTGGCGGATATGCCCTGGCGGAACATGTTTTCCGATACGACTCTGCAGGCATTGATTCAGGAAGGGCTGAACAATAATCTGGATTTGAAAGCCGCCCTGACGCGAATCGAAGTGGCTGAAGCCAACCTGTATCAGAGCCGGATGGCCTTTTTCCCGAACGTTACGGGTAATGGTACGGGGGTAACGGCTAAAGTACCTCAAGTACCCAGTGCCGCAACGGGTTTTGCCAGACAACAATTTCAGTTGTACGTGAATGCTAGTTGGGAAGCCGATATCTGGGGCCGTCTGCGGAGTACCCGAAAGTCTAATTTGGCTCAGGTGCTGCGGAGCGAAGCCACGCGTCGAGCTATTCAAACCCAGCTCATTTCTGATATTGCCAATAATTACTACTCCCTGTTGGCTCTGGATGCTCAGCTCGCCATTACGCAGAAAAACGTGGAGATCTGGCAGCAGAACGTAGAGACCATGCAGGCCTTGAAGGAAGCTGCCGTAGTAACCGGAGCCGCCGTTGTACAAAGCGAAGCGAGTCAGTATGCAGCCGAAGTAACCATTCCCTCGCTGAAGCAAACCGTTCGGGAAACGGAAAACGCTCTGAGCGTATTGCTGGGCCGTGCACCCGGTGCAATCAAGCGTACCACATTGCAGGAGCAGCAGACCATGGAAAGCTTACAGGTGGGCGTACCGGCTCAGTTACTCAGCAACCGTCCGGATGTGCAGGAAGCAGAGCTATCGTACCGGAGTACTTTTGAATTGACTAACGCGGCCCGAACGTATTTTTATCCAACACTTACCCTGACGGGTAATGGCGGTCTTTCCGCTCTTTCGTTGGGAAATCTGTTTTCGACGGCTTCCATGTTCGGGAACATTGCGGCGGGTATCGCTCAGCCGATCTTCGCTCGGGGTGCTAACGTGGCCCGTCTACGGATTGCCAAAGCCGATCAGGAGCAGGCTCTACTGAACTTTCAGCAGACGCTGCTGACGGCGGGACAGGAAGTTTCGAATGCCTTGTTTGCGTACCAGACGGCGACGGAACGAGCCATGATTCGCGGACGTCAGCTCAATGCTCTGAACCGTTCTGTTGATTACACGAAAGAATTATTGAAGTACAGTTCAGCGAACTATACGGAAGTACTCGTAGCCCAGCAAAGCTTACTTTCCGCCGAGCTAAATAGTGTATCCGACCGCTTGCAGCAGTTGCAGTCAGTCGTAAACCTGTACCGGGCTTTAGGCGGGGGCTGGCAGTAAACAGTAGATTGACTCCAAATGAACAAGGTCCGGTAGTTTTGCCGGACCTTGTTCGTTTTTGGACGAAAAGTACTTTGGTTCGTTCAGGAGCTGAAACCGTGTTTGTGGGGCAGAAATGCTTTACTAGGATGATGAAGATTCGAAGTATATCTGCTCATTTATAGGTAATTAGAAAGAATTGGAATGAGCGAAAGGTTTTACAGGCCTTCAGGGGCACTTGGCCCACCCGGTAGGCATAGCCTACCAACTTTTACGTCCGTAGGGGATGCTACGGACAACGCGTCCTGCCTACTTTACTGGATTTCTATAAATAAACTCGAAATGAAAGTGGTAGTTAGAAACTGCCAGATGGTGGGACACGTTTGGAAACTTGTACCAGTAGCCCCTCTTCAACCGAATACTCCAACCCCGAAGGGGTTCAACGTGCATAGCTCCTTATGCGATACTGGGAAAACTGAAAACGGCAAACTGAAAACCAACGCAACTCACCTCCCCAGCCACACCTTAAAGTCCGTAATCCGATCACCGCTCACGAATACTTCGGCTCTTGGTTCTGGGTCCAGGTCTACTTTCAGTTTTCCAGCGGAGTACGTATGAATCGTTTCAATAGCCGGGAAGGCCACCAGAAACTGCCGATTCACCCGGAAAAAGCGTTTCGGATCCGTTACCTGATTCAGCTTGTCCAGACTGTATTCCACGGGTAATTTCTGACCATCCTGCGTAACCAGAAAAGTGCTTTTATCCTCCGAAAAAAAGTACGCGATATCAGCCGTTTCAACACTCCGGATTTTCGTACCGATGGAAATCATGAAGCGACTTTTGTACTCCGTTTCCTGCGGTTTTTGAATCAGATGAAGAATATTCTTCAGATCCGGCAGGGGCTGACGCAAGGACTTGAATTTATCCAGAGCCGCCGTTAATTCTTCGTAATCAATCGGTTTTAGCAAATAGTCGACGCTGTTTACCTTGAACGCCCGAATCGTGTATTCGTCGTAAGCCGTGGTGAAAATCACCGGAACCGTCAGCGAAATCTGATCGAAAATGGCAAAGGCCAGCCCGTCTTCCAGGTGAATATCCATGAAAGCCAGATCGGGAGCGGGGTGTTCCTGAAACCATTCGACGGCCTCGGATACGGAAGGCAGTTTCGTCAGTACCTGAATCGAAGCGTCGTATTTACGCAGTAGATTTTCCAGCCGTTCGGCCGTCAGGTATTCGTCTTCAATGATGACTACGTTCATACCAGCAAAGGAATTTTAACAACAAAGGCGTCTTGTTCCGGACCGTACCACACCGGACGTTCGGTGAGCAGGCTGTACCGGGCCGTAATATTTTTCAAACCTACCCCCGTAGATACTTCGGGTTGCAAGCGGGGTTTTAGCCCGTTCTCGACGATTAGAGTTTCGTCTTCCGTATAAATATGTACCGTCAGCGGCTCCTTACTCGACATTCGGGTATGCTTCACGGCGTTTTCGACCAGTAATTGCAGCGTGAGCGGAGCAATTTTATACCGCTGTTGCGAGGTTTCGGGTACGTCAATCTGTACCTCGAATTTTTCCCGAAACCGAATGCCTAGCAGAAAGGCGTACGACTGGATAAACTCAATTTCCGTTTTCAGCGATACCAGGTCATTGTCTTTCTGTTCGAGAATATACCGATATGATTTGGAAAGCTGAGCGATGAATTTTTCGGAAAGATTCGCATCTACGTGTACAACTGAGGAAAGAATGCTCAGACTATTGAACAGAAAATGCGGATTGACCTGGTTCTTTAAAGCCGCAAACTGAGCCTGTACATTCTCTTTTTCGAGTCGTTCCGAGCGAATCTGAATTTCCTGCACGCGTTGCGTGGCCCGAATGGCCGCCATCAGGTAGAAAGCCGCGAGCATAATCATAATGGAAAAGCCATTATTGGCCCGGCTCACATAGCCCCACACTTCCTGCGACCGTTTAGGGGGCTGCATATGCTGCGGAGGAAATAGCCAAAACCGAAAATCCATATAAAGACCAATACATTTGTGCAGGGTCCAGTTGAAGACGACGGCCAGTACAAGTGAAGCCAGTAGGGCAACTAACTGAGCAGGGAATCGGAATTCCAGCAGGTAGTTTTCACCGAAATACTGAAAGATTTTCTGCTGAATCCCGTCCGCCACCCGCAGCCAGATCACAAAAAGTCCAAAGGAGATCAGGCACAGCGGGATGGCAAAATTTGACAATCGCAGCAGTCCTTCCCAGCTACGGATTGGATCGGGTACGATGGCATACAGCACGGTCATCGAATAGATGAACGCGAGCGTTAGGGATAACTGCCACCGTTGCCGGGAAGTCAAACTATTGGCCATACAGGTTAGGGTACAAAAGGGGCTTGGTTTGTACCAAGTCGGATACAAAAGTCAGTTTCCAAACGGATATTTGAAAATCAATGCGGATGAATGCCGAATCGGGGCCGACGAATCGCGGAAATGCCCGACGAAAGCCAGGGAGGGACAGAAAAAAATCCCTGACGGATGAAGTCAGGGACAGAGGAGCGGAAAGCGGCTGGCTATAACGGAATTCTCGTCGAAACTGAAAATTCCGTTAGCTATCAACTTAAATCTTTTTATTCAGCACCTTATCCAGGCTATAGTCACCGGGGCCCAGAATCAGAATGGTTACGTAAGCGACCAGATAATGCGTAGCCAATTCGGCTTCTCCGAAAATCTCCCCGCCGTGGGCCATAAAGACCGCTATGAGCATCGTAATGATCAGTGGAATAGTAGCAACCCGGGTAAACAAGCCCAAAACTAATAGGATAGAGCAGAAAAATTCGGCGAAAATAGCCAGGGCCATGGTAGTAGGGCTACCGAGGCCGAACAGACTCATGAATTCGTTCTTCTTTTCAGCGTAGTTGCTCAGCTTTTGATACCCGTGCGGCAGCATCAGTAAACCGGTGAATACCCGTAAAACGAGCGTGGCCCGGTTAATGGAAGAGAGGGTATACGAGATAGAGAATAATTTTCGCATGTCAGATCAGTTTGATTGAATGAAAGAGGGGTTCGGCTAGTTAACCAATCGGTTAGGTATTTGTTCGGATCGTCCAGACAAGTCCTAGTCCTAAAATCATAAAGCTAATATACAGCCTGATCTGCTAAATGAGTTAAAAAATAGTACTCAGCTCCAAGAGATAAATAATCGGCCCCTGATTATCAATATGGTAATAGTTCGAATGTTGATTTGTGTCATAATTGATTTGTAATTTTTTAAGAAAGGCTTGTTTTCTTGATTTTAGTCTTTTTACTTTGTCTATAGAAATGGTAGTTTATTGCTTTGGTCATGAAAATACATCTACACCCCCTCTTTTCATCTGGTCTTTGTCACGGTTCCTAGCAGCTTAGGCCATCGCTAGTTCAGGCGTTTGGCGGGTCTTCTAAAAGTCCGGCGGGGTAGCATTTCCCTAACTCCTTTATTTTAATTATATCAACTTTATGCAACTACTTTTAAAAGTTCTGTTGCCGGTACTGCTATGGGTACAGGTGCAGGCCGCTCTGGCTCAGCAGGTGACGGGTGTGGTTCGTTCCACGGCCGATCAGCAACCGCTGGCGGGCGTTACGGTGCAGATCAAAGGCACCACTCGAGGAACCGTAACGAATGCGGAAGGTACCTATACTGTCACGGCTCAGCCCGGTGAAACGCTTCGGTTTTCATTTATTGGCTATAAAGCCGAAGAATTGGCAGTACCCGAAAATGGCGTATTGAATGTTAATCTCAATAATGAAGAATCGGCGTTACAGGAAGTCGTAGTAACGGCCTTGGGGATTGCCAAAGAGAAAAAATCGCTGGGTTATTCCGTACAGGAATTGAAAAGTACGGAAATCTCGCAGGCTCGCGAAACGAACCTGGTCAATGCCTTATCCGGTAAGATTGCCGGGGTAAATATTACGAATAGCCAGGGAAATATGGGATCTTCCCGGATCGTCATTCGTGGAGAAACCTCCATTGCGGGTAATAACCAGCCGTTGTTTGTCGTCGATGGGATTCCCGTCGATAACTCGCAGTTTGGCAGCACGGGCACCAACCGGGATTATCCCAACGCCATTGCTGATATTAACCCCGATAACATCGAAACCATTAGCGTACTGAAAGGCCCCAACGCGGCGGCTCTGTACGGTTCGCGGGCGGCCAACGGCGTCATCCTGATCAAAACGAAGGGTGGCAAAGGAAACAAGGGATTGGGCGTAACGCTCAATGCGGCTCATACTTTCGAAAACCTGCTGGTACTGCCTGATTACCAAAACGTATATGGACAAGGGACAGGCGGACTGTTCTCGTATAAAGACGGAAAAGGCGGTGGTCTGAACGATGGTACCGACGAAAGCTGGGGCCCGAAAATGGATGGTCGGCTGTTACCGCAATTCTTCTCTAAGGGCGAGGCCGTACCTTTCGTACCACACCCCGACAACGTGAAGAATTTCTTCAAAACGGGTCATACGAATAATATCGGCGTTTCGATTGCGGGTTCGGATGCAAAATTTGATTACCGTTTCTCGTTCAACAATACCCGTCAGACGGGCGTAGTTCCGAATACGGATATTACGAAAAACAACTTTTCGGTAAATGGTACGTACCACCTCAACGACCGACTGACGATCAATACGAGTGCCAACTTCATTCGTTCGGAGTCGGATAACCTCTCGGCTCTGGGTGGCCGTGGGTCGAGTGTGATGCTGCAATTCCTGTGGTTTGGCCGTCAGGTCGATACCGGTTTACTGCGGGATTACCGGGCCAATGGCGAGAATGATTTCAACTGGAACCACAGTTACTACAGCAACCCTTATCTGCTGCTGTACGAAAACACGAACGCTCAGCGGCGGGATCGGTTCTTCGGGAATGTGAATCTGAACTACAAAATCAACGACTGGCTGTCGGCGATGGTCCGCACGGGTAATGACTTTTATACCGACCGACGCAAGTCGAAAATTTCGTACGGAACGAATGGTACGCCCTTCGGTTCGTACGCAGAAGATGCCTACGTAGTCAACGAAAACAATACGGATTTTGCCCTGAATTTCAACCGCAAACTCAGCGATGATTTCGATCTGGAAGGGCTCGTCGGTGGAAACATTCGCAGCAACTTCTACGAACAAAACTATCAGCAGGCTCCGCGTCTGGCCGTTGCCGGACTGTATACGCTCAATAACTCCCGCGATCCACTAGTATCGAGCAATGTATTCAGACGTCGGCGGGTGTACAGTGCTTACGCGTCGGCTCAATTGGGTTTCCGGAATTATGCGTTCCTGAACCTGACGGCCCGTAACGACTGGTCCTCGACCCTGCCTCCCGGTAGTAATTCGTACTTCTATCCTTCGGTGAACGCCAGTGTAGTGCTGACTGACGCCTTCAACATCCGGACTAATTGGCTCTCGTTTGCTAAAATCCGCGGTGGCTGGGCTGAAGTAGGAAACGATACGGACCCGTACCAGTTGACGAATACGTATCCGTTCAACCAGCCCTTTGGTAGTAATCCTTTGCTGACGGTTTCGGATGTATTGCTGAATCGGAACCTGAAGCCGGAAATTACTCAGTCGAGTGAAATTGGCTTGGAGCTGGCTTTGTTCAAGAGTCGCGTTCGGGCGGATTTCAGCTATTACAATTCCGACAGTTACAACCAGATTCTGCGGGCCGACGTGAGTCCGACAACGGGGTACAAGCAGAAACTGCTTAACGCCGGACACATCAACAACCACGGTTTTGAGGCTCAGTTGAGTGGTACGCCGGTTCAGACTTCGGGTGGTTTCAAATGGAACGTGATCGTGAACTTCTCGCGAAACATCAGCAAGGTTGTTTCACTGGACGATCAGGGTTTACTGAATCAGTATATTCTCGGCAACAATGGTACCACGCAGGTACTGGCGGGAGTAGGTCAACGGTACGGAGCCTTGTACGGATCGGCTTTCCAACGCGATGCCAGTGGTAATGTAGTGGTAGGAGCAAATGGCTTCCCGCTGAAAAATGCGAACCTGCAAACGCTGGGCTATTACACGCCGAAGTGGATTGGCGGGATTACCAACGCCTTCAGCTACAAAGGCTGGAACCTGAGCGTCCTGATCGATACCAAACAAGGGGGACAGATTTACTCGGCGACTAATGCCACCGGACGCTACACGGGGGTACTGGAATCGACGCTGCCGGGCCGCGACGCGGAAAACGGCGGACTGTCGTACTACTACGCCGGAAATAACACGTCATCCACGCCCGTACAGGTCGCTGGACCCGACGCGAAAGCTCCCAATGGCGAGCGGATCTATTCCGACGGAATCATTTTCAACGGCGTAACGGCCGATGGTCAGGCGAATAAAACCATCGTCCCCGCCGAACGGTACTACAAAAACATTTACAGCAATAGTGCCGGGGTAAATGAAGCCAGCGTATTCGATGCGTCGTTTATCAAACTGCGGGAAGTTCGTCTGAGCTATGCACTGCCCCAAAATCTGGTGAAGCGGTTGTCGTTACAGGGCGTGAACATTTCGCTCATTGGCCGGAACCTGGCCTTCCTCCAGAAAAAGGCTCCGAACATCGATCCCGAAACGGCCTTCAATACGGGTAACGGCCAGGGCCTCGAATCCCTGCAACTACCCACCACCCGGAGTTACGGCGTGAATTTAAACATCAGCTTCTAATCAAATAGTTGTCGATTTGCTGTTTTCAGTTTTCAGTGAAAGGTCTCTCAACCTATGGCCTCCGAATTGTTCATAACCCAGCGTACTGGACGTTTTATGAATAGTGATTCAAGAAGCTACTGAAAACTAAAAATTGAAAACTGTAAACTGAAAACAGCAAACTGACCACTCAACTCATACTCTTATGAAACGTATTTCCCAATTATTGCTTCCGCTGACGCTGGCTTTGGGGCTTTCGGCCTGCCAGAGTGAGCTGGAAGACATTAACAAGAACCCCAACGAAGCTACGCAGGGCCAACCTGACTACGTATTAACGAACGCTCTGAAATCCAGTGCCGATCTGGTGATGGGTTCGGATGCGTCGATGGAAACGACCGTACTATTTGTGCAGTACTGGGCGAAAATTCAGTATACCGACGTCGATAAATACACGACGAGTCCGACCAACGTGCAGAACATTTGGACGAACACCTATACGCAGGGGCTGAACGATTACGCAGAAGTAATTCGGCTCGGCGAACAGGCTAAAAATCCAAATTATCAGGCTGTAGGACTGATCATGCGTTCCTGGTCTTTTCAGGTACTGACGGATTTGTACGGAGACATTCCTTACTCACAAGCTTTGAATATCGACCAGTATCTAACGCCAAAATACGACGCTCAGAAAGACGTGTATGCAGGTTTGCTGAATGATTTGCAGAAAGCTGTTACGCTGATTGACGACAGTGGAGCCAGTCCTATTTCGGGCGATGTAGTCTACAAAGGCAACATGAAACTCTGGCGGAAATTCGCTCAGTCGCTTCGGTTACGCATTGCTCTGCGAATTGCGGATCGCGATGCTGCTACGGCGAAAACGGTTATTTCCAGCTTAAGCAAAACGGACCTGATCGCCAGCAATGATGAAACGGCTCAGTTTACGTACCTCACGTCGCCCAACCAGAACCCCGTCAACCGGGATCGCGAAACCCGTGATGATTATCGCGTGAGCAAAACCATCGTAGATAAGCTCGTCCAATTGAATGATCCCCGATTGAGCGTATACGTCAATAAAACCGCCGACTACACCCCGCAGGGCTACATTGGCGTAACCAATGGCTTACCCGCGGATTCAGCAGCTCGTCTGGGCTTTACGAAAACATCGAAACTGGGCGATTACTTCACGGCGGCTTCGGCTCCGGCGGTGTTCGTGAACTACGCCGAAGTACTGTTCAACCTGGCCGAAGCGGCTCAGCGGGGCTTGACGTCGGATGATGCCGCTACGCTCTACAAACAGGCCGTCACCGCTTCCCTGCAACAGTACCGGGTGACTGCCGACGAGATCAGTAAATACCTGGCTCAGCCTTCGGTAGCCTATGACGCAGCCAACTACAAAAAATCGATTGGCGAACAGAAATGGCTGGCCTTATTCGGCGAAAGTCAGGAATCCTTTGCCGAGTGGCGGCGACTGGATTATCCGCAGTTGAAGCCCGCGTATGCCGGAGTACTGAACGGCCGGATGCCCGTACGCCTCACGTATCCCACGGGCGAACAGGCTCTCAACAACGCCAACTACAAAGCAGCCGTCGCCAATCAGGGAGCTGATTTACTGACGACGAAGTTGTGGTTTGATGTAAACTAAAAGAAGAAGTTTTTAGTGAATTGGTTCGTATGCATTCACTAGTTTAACTCCTTAAATAATCTATTTTTAAGCCCCGTTCTTACGCTCATCTGTAGGAACGGGGTTTTTCGTACGTAGTGCATATGTTCAATCAACCGTAGTAAAGTCATGGAATCGTTGGCTGATCATCCCATTATTCAGATGATTCTTTCACTCGTGATCGGCGTGATTATTGGGCTGGAACGGGAGTATCAGGGCAAGCCCGCCGGGGTACGTACGTTTACGCTCATTTGTCTGGGATCAACGATTTTTACAATCTTATCGCATCGTTTGGGTCATCCTAATTCCATGGATCGCGTGGCTTCCAACATCGTAACCGGGATTGGCTTTTTGGGAGCGGGGGTCATCTTCAAAGAACAGGATCGCGTAGCGGGCTTAACCACGGCAGCCGCCATCTGGGCGACGTCTTCACTGGGTATGGCAATCGGGCAGGGCGATGCAGTACTCGCCTTCGTAGGGGCTTTTCTGCTACTGGCCGTACTGTTTATGTTTCAGTACGTAGAACGCTGGATCTCCGTCCATTTTCATACGCGGCATTACCGACTCGTGTACGAAGATTCTTCCCGAGCTTACGCGAAATTGCCGATGCTGTTCAGTCAATTTAATCTCAGGGCCAGCCGAAAGAAGCAGACCATCCATCAAAACAGCTTGCTTAGTCACTGGACCGTGCACGGATCGCTCAAAAACCACGAACAACTGGTACAAGAACTGATGAAAAATCCGGAGCTGAAGGAACTTGATTTTTAGGCTATTTTAACGTTAGGGATTTGGGCAAATACACAAGTTTTCGTTCGTTTGAGTTCTTGAAGACGTTATAGCCATGAAACCTTTTGTACTCCTTCTTACGCTACTTCTAAGTCCATCGATCAAAGCGTTGGCTGACGTAGAATTTTTCCTCGAAACCGCCGTGGGTACCTCCCTGACGGTGGTTGTCAACGACCAGTCCATGACCAATGCCACGGGGCGTTTCCGCTTCTTTGACTTGAATCCGGGACGGGCTCAGGTACTGGTCTACCGGGGCCGGATGCTGTTGACCCGGCAATGGGTGCTCCTGTCACCCGAAACGCGTACGATGGCGATGTTACACCCCCAGTATGGCTTTCGCATTCGGGGGACACAACGGGTAAGAGGTAATCTGTTCGACGAATTACCGGGAAGGGATCAAGCGATTCCTTCGTGGGACGACCAACGGGATGATACACAGCCTTTTCCGGGAGATGAACAGAATATCCCGCCCCGCGATTCGTACGGTTCGAACCATGACGTCATGAGTGCGGGAGAGATGGACGAATACCTTAAGGCTCTGGAGCGTACGTCATTGCTCAAGAGAATGGATTTTATTCGGCAGACCTTGCCCCGACAACGCTTCAAAACGACTCAGTTGGTGGAGATCATGCAGAAATTTGCGTTTACCAAAGAGAAAATGGAGATTGCCAAGCTGGGTTGGGAGGCTGTAGCCGACCGGTACAATTTTGACCTCATTTACGAGCAGTTTTCCTTTCTCTCCGAAAAGAATGAATTGCGGGCGTACTGCGACAGTCACCGCTAACGGTGATTCCCCGTAACTAAGCCGCCGCTGGCTTGGAAGGCCCGCCGAGAATGACGTTTTTTGTAAAACGTTATTCACCCCCTAACAGTTACTGTCCTTGTATATTCTTCGTATTGATTGTCCTGACGAGAAAGGACTCGTTCATAAAGTTTCCGGTGTATTGTATCACCACGAGCTGAATTTGATTCGTAATGATGAATTTGTGGACCGTACCCACGGGCATTTTTACATGCGTACGGAATTCTCGGGAGAGTGTCAGGAGGAGAAAATACTGAATGCCTTACGCGGAATTTTGCCCGATGCCGTCACGATTTCGCTGACGACCCAGCGGCCGAAAAACGTCGTTGTATTGGCCACCAAAGAACACCACTGTCTGAGTGATCTGCTGATCCGAAATGCGTACCGTGACCTCAATCTTAACATTCTGGCTGTCGTAGCCAATCACGACGTACTGCGACCACTGGTGGAGAAATTCAATCTGCCCTTCCATCTGGTTTCGCACGAGGGGCTGGAGCGGGAAGCCCACGAAGCGGCGATACTGGCGGCGGTGGAATCCTACGACGCCGATTATCTGGTACTGGCCAAGTACATGCGGATTCTTTCGGCGGAGTTTCAGCAACGGTATTCAAACCGGATCATCAATATTCATCACTCCTTTTTACCCGCTTTCGTGGGAGCCAATCCGTACCGGCAGGCCTTCGAACGTGGGGTGAAAATCATTGGTGCAACGGCCCACTTTGTAAACGAACACCTCGACGAAGGGCCCATCATTACGCAGGAAGTTATTCCGGTGAACCACACGAAAACCTGGCAGGAGCTGGCGGCGGCGGGTCGCGATGTCGAAAAGATTGCCCTGGCCAAAGCCCTGAAGCTGGTGCTGGAAGACCGGGTATTTGTGAAAAATAATAAGACCGTTGTATTTGAGTAATTCCCTTGAAAACCATGATCATTGACTTACGTTCTGATACGGTAACCCGCCCGACGAAAGCTATGCTGGAGGCCATGTTCGCGGCCGAAGTAGGCGATGATGTCTTTCAGGACGATCCGACCGTCAACGCTCTCGAAGCCAAAGCGGCGGCATTGTTTGGTTATGAATCGGCCCTGTACTGCCCCTCGGGTACGATGACCAACCAGATTGCCATCAAAGTACACACCACGCCGGGCGACGAGGTGATCTGTGATGCGTTGTCACACATTTACCTCTACGAAGGCGGCGGCATGATGAGCAATTCACTGGTATCGGCCACCTTACTGACGGGCGATTACGGTCGCATTAATGCAGAACAGGTACGCGACAGCATCAAAGCCGATGACATCCACGCCCCGATTTCGCGACTGGTATCGCTCGAAAATACGGTGAACAAAGGGGGAGGATGCTACTATGACTTAGCCGAAATTCAGCAGATTAAAGCCGTTTGCGAAGCCCACGGATTAAGTCTGCACCTGGATGGAGCCCGCTTGTTCAATGCCCTCGTAGAAACCGGCGAACGTCCGGACCAGTACGGACAGGTATTTGATTCGATTTCGATTTGTCTGTCGAAAGGGCTGGGAGCACCCGTAGGTTCGCTGCTGCTGGGTACGAAAGATTTCATCAAAAAAGCCCGCCGCGTACGCAAACGCTTCGGTGGTGGCTGGCGGCAGGCGGGGTATCTGGCCGCTGCCGGGATTTATGCTCTGGATCACCACGTGGATCGCTTGAAAGAAGATCACCAGCGGGCCAAGACCATCGAAAGCATCGTACGCCGAGTTCCGGAAGTGATTGACGTCTTGCCGGTGTATACCAACATCGTGATTTTCCAATTGGCGGAAGGCTTACTGGCCACCGATTACGTTCAAAAACTGAATGAAAAAGGAATCCGCTGTGCTCCATTTGGCAAAGACAAAGTACGGATGGTGACGCACCTGGATTTCAACGACGATCATCTGACGGAGCTGGAGAAACGGCTGGTTTAAGTTCGTGGTTTGTTTCTGGTTATTAGATAGTACATCCCGGAGGCGACAAACCTTCGGGATGTTTTTGTATAGGGCTACTCGTTCCGGAATCGTTTAAATTTCTACAAATAAAAAGGGAACGTGAGTAATAAAAATGAAGCGTTTTATAGATTAGTTATTTTGTGAATACTTCGCTTACTTGTCAGTAGGATATAACTCAGATCGTTTGCCTATGGCTTCTAAAAAATGTTATCTGTAACGATTTGTAGTGCATACAATCGATATACTTTTAATAATCTTTAAACCTCATACCATGAAAGCTAAAGCACTTTTTTTTATTTTTCTGCTAGGAACGTTCATCGGTTGTAAAAAAGATGAAGCACAACCGACGGGTAGTGCCAAAATTACGTATACGTCTAACCAGTCCATTTCGGGGTATTCTCTCTTTACTGAACAGACGTATGATCGGGCTCCCGCTTTACGAAGCGAGACGCTGGCCCAAATTTCATCACCTCCCTACGTATATCAATTAATAGTAGATGACCTAAATACGGGAACGTACATCATTGCCTTTACCAATGGAAATGCAAGATTTACTTTTCAGATTACCGGTGGTAAGCAAAGAGAGTATTCCTTTCGCTAGTGTATCTGATAGATAGTGTAGTGCTAGCTCATTCAGAAAAACCTAGTGAATTCTTTCGTAGGCACTTTGCTACAGTGGCTTCGTTTGGGCAGAGGAGTCAAAGCTTTGACGATACGTTTAAAGCTATCAAGCTGCATTCGTTTCCGGAAAAATAAAAGCTTTTTAAAAAGATACGCCCCCCGTTTTACGTAAAAACAGGGGGCGTATGCAGGTACAAGGCTTTACTCGGCAGGGCTTGTATCCGCTAATTCCTGCGATGGTTTCACTTCCTGAAGTTGCGTTACGAAAGCTCCGGCTACCGTTAAAGCCAGCGTTCCCGCACAGAGGGCTACGTCGTCACGTTCGCCGTATTGCTTGCTGGCGATGCCCGCGAAAGCGGCAATGAAGGGAAGCAGGTAGTACGGATCATTCAGCTTCTTCGCCATACCGATACCCAGCGTAGCTGTAGCGGACAACGCTCCGCAGGTCACTTTGCCTTTCAACGGTTCCGGACTTTTGATGCCCGACTGCAACAGCAGATTTCCGGCACTAATTACTGAAGCCACCGTCAGCCAGCCTGCGTACAGACTAATGGATTTCTGAAAAGTGCGTTCCGGTTGCGGCACTTCCGTCTGTCCAATTTCCAGGGCCTTATGCAGCATTAGAGCATTGGGTAGTAAAGCAATGGTCGTCAGAGCTGAGGCCCGCCGACTGGCTTTATCTTCCCGGGAAAAGGAATAAGTGAAAACGTTGTTTAAGGCATAACTACTCAGCAACCAGGGGACGACTTTCTGATAGCGGGGATTGTCGAGCTGATCGGGTAGGGCCTGGTGAATGGCCAGAGCGGTAGTTCCCGTATAAATGGTCGGCCACATGATGCCAAACGTTTCGTTGGAAGGCGTTAATAGGTTTTCGTCAATTTCCTTTCGCTGTTTACTGAAGATACTGCGGCGTTGCGTACGGGAGCGGGTATAAAAATAGGTGCCGACAATACTGCCGACGACGGCAATGGCAGTGCCAATCCGTTGTAATGAACTGGTTTTCATACGCTGGTGATAAGGGGTTACACACAGCAGTAGGTCGCAAAAACTCAGTGCCAGATTGGTGAAGCGAGGCACCTGTATGTCGGGGTTCAGTAGATTTCCACTTTAAGTTTTAAACGCCGTCCATAATGAGCGTTGGAATCCACCGGAACGCAGAGGATAGTCAATTCCCGACCGTAGTAATCTATTCTGCCGGAGGTATACTTAACCGTTCCCTTGGGTAATAGTACGCCATTAATTAAACCACCGATCGAAGTAGAATCGTCCCTGCCATAATTAACATTACAGTACAATTTCACGGGTTGCTTCAGTTCACCCGTAATGCTAACGATGGCTACAACCGGATCAAAGCCATTTTGAATCGTAATCGCGTCCGGAAAATGATCGGCTCCAAAGGTATACTCCCAGGTATGTTGGTTGAACAGATTCGCCAGCCATCCCAGTACTAAAAACAAGAACAGAAAAGTGCTGCCTAA
>NZ_JBMDWJ010000327.1:0-3792 GCF_048595215.1 Siphonobacter sp. | reverse complement strand
CCATTCCTTTTCCGGATCGTACCATCGGGCCATACAGTGCTTTCAGTTTCAGGCTACCAAAGTCAGTATCGTACTTAACCTTTACCAGATTCGTTACCATAATCTGATGGTTGAATGCGGTTTTCAACACCTCGATCATCTGTTGCAGATCATTCGTGCCGAAAACGATACTCCGGAAGAATGATAGATAGTTGGTCACGTACTCCGTCGAATGCGTTCCTTCAAGTCCGGCTTTGGCTAACCTTGCCAGATCCCAGAAGGAAAGCTTTTGCTCGTCTTCGAAAAACACGGATTGCGTAGTGATATTTAGCCCAAAATTATCGTCCAGTTGAAGAACACCTCTCGTACAAATAGGCGAAACCAGTTCTATTTTAACCTCACGCCATTCCGTACGCATCTTTCGGGAAGCCAGCAGTACGGCAGCACAAATGGCTCCGTGAACGGTGGTCTGTTCCTGCTTAGCTCGTTCAAGAATAGTCAGGGTCGTAGTCTCGGAAATGCGGCGTGAGGAAACGAGCGGTTTAACGATAGGGGTGTTCATGCCCAGTTCGAGTACTTCATCGACCGTCTGAACGGGCTGATCCTCTGGAAGCCCCAAGGTTTCATCATTGGATACTTGCGGGTCCATAGACTTAAGCTCCGTTCCGGTCACGGCCAGCAACAGATCCCGTACCAGATAATTTAAGGAAGTACCATCGGCAACCGTATGGTTAGCTACCAGAATTAAAACGGTACGCTGCGGCTTTTGAACCAAGACCACCCGTAACAGGGGGCCTTCTGCGGTGTTGAACCGTACGGAAAGTTCCTTTTCAACCTCCACTTCCCAGCGGTACTCTTCCCCAACCTCGATCATTCTCAGAGGAATGTTCAAATTTTCCACAGTCTCCAACGTGGGTCTTGACCGTTCGTCCATCCCAATCTTAACGGAAAGGTTGGGATGACGTTGCTGTACCAAGTGAAGAGCCTTTTGCCAGTTCTCCAGGGGTCTCGTTCCCGAAATATCGGCGGCCAGGGCAAAATCTTTGGAGTCGATCTGCTCGAGTAGCCAAAAGGTCTTTTCGAATGCACCCAAGGTGCGGTTCTGATGCTTTTTCATAATGAATATATGGAGTTACGCTAACGGGGGTGAATAGTGAAGTGCCGGTAAGTTCTGGCCTTAGTACTTGCTGCGTACAGTGGTTTACTGCGTCAACTCCGTTAGCGACTGCAAAATTGGGGGACCGCAAAACGGCAGAGAATGGACAAAAGTCGAACCGTCATGCACATTTCGCCATCGCTCTACTTTCTGTTCTGCGTGAATAGGATGGGTTTACTAAAGTTAAAAAGGAGCTGAACGGGGTCAGGGAAAAATGTACAAGGTGCTTGGCCTTTTATCCATTTTTCGAGGGGAATCTTCCTGCCACCTTTGTAAAGTCAAAATGAAGCACAAACATCTAATTACTAGCTACTTATCATTTACACACAAACCTTCTATTCACATGAGAACTTTTGCACTTGCCCTCGGATTAGTACTGACTTTTATCCATAGCCAATTCGTAGATGCCCAGACGCGTAAGCCAGCATCGGCAGGACGGGCCGAGTATATTGAAGTAGAAAAGAACGTTAAACTCCACGTCGTTGATCTGGGCGAAGGTCAGCCCATCGTACTCATCCACGGTTGGCCTTTAAATAATGCGATGTATGAATATCAGTACCAATACCTGGTTGAAAAAGGATTCAGAGTCATCGGTATTTCGCTTCGCGGTTTCGGTAAATCCGACCGACCCTACGGAACCTACAATTTCGACACCTTCTCCGACGATATTAAAGTAGTCCTAGAAAAACTCAAAATTGAAAATGCCGTACTTGGCGGCTTTTCGATGGGAACTGCAGTAACGATGCACTACGTCACTAAATACAACGGAGCCCACATCCGCAAGCTGGCCTTATTCGGTTCGTCGGGCCCATCCTGGAAGAAGCGGGCCGATTATCCCTACGGCATATCGGATGAGGACGCGGCTTCGCTCATCCAGCAGACAAAAACGAATCGGCAGCAACTTGTAGCTGGTTTCGGTAAAGGATTCGCTGGCCAGGAGGGAGGACTTTCTCCGGAAACTACGAAGTGGCTAGAAAGCATCAACCTGGATGCCTCACCGTATGCGACTACGCAGGCAATCACTGCCTTACGTGACCTCGACCTGCGTCCCCAGCTGGATAAAATCAAAATGCCCGTAGCCATCTTTCACGGCGTAAAGGACAAATTATGTGATTTTGCTCAGGCCGAACAATTGCACCAGCGAATCAAAGGCTCGTATCTGGTACGATTTGAAAAAAGCGGACACGGTTTGTTTTTAGAGGAAATGGATAAGTTTAACACCGAACTCGAAAAATTTGCCAGAAACTAAAGGTTTGCTACTACCCGTGATGCCGCTCATGGCGTCATGGGTAGTTATGATTGTAAATTGCGGCGAGTACTCGGCAATCATAAGTGCTGCAAAGAACAGGGGTCATTCCATTACACTACTCAGTTGGAAGCTCTTTATCGTGATGCATGCCAGCTTTGTAACGATTTATTACACCTCCAGCACCTACTATTTCCCTGCGTTTTCCAACAGCTGTTTAATTTTTGAAGCGGCATCCTGACTGGGACGACTGGCGTAGTTTTCTACAATACGGCCCTCGCTATCAATGAGTACGTAATGGGGATATACCTGAATTCCGTAGCTCTTCTCCAGTCTTTTCTCCCAAGACGCGTTGGCGTACAGATTTAGCGTGTTCAGTTTATGTTTGGCAATGCTGTTTCGCCACTGTTGCGGACTGGATTGGGTACAGATGCTAATAATTTCAACGGATTGACCAGCAAACGTCTCCACCAGTTGCTTTTCGTGCGGAAATTCATGAATACAGCCGCCACAACCCGTAAACCAAAAACACAAATACACTACCTTCCCCTTGAATTGGCTTAAGGAAACAAGTGAATCACGGGTATCGGTCAAGAAGAACGCGGGAGCTTTGGCATCCTTGGAAAGCGTTGCCAACTGAGCCCTGGCTCGTTGGTTCAGGTAAGTTCGAAGGTACTGGTATTCAGGCAGGAAGGAATGAATGGCTAATGCCTGCTGGACCTGTTTCGGTTCACTAAGCAAAATCAGGCCGGTGGACCAAAGTCTAAAGTAGTCGGCTTGTTTTCTTCCTAAAATCTGAATTACGTACTGATCAAAAGCGGCCTGGTACCCTTTGGAACGATACGAAAGACCCGTCTTTTGGCGAATGTAATACGGTACATACTGGCTTAAAAACTGCTGATAGTTCGGATGATACTGAGCGGAGTCATTCCGAATTGGAAGTCGCTCGAGAAAACGATAATAATGAGTTGGTAGCGTCTGCTGCTTTTTTTGGTAATCAAGTTGATAAAACGTCATGTACAGTCGCAGCTCCGCATCCTGATACCGGATACCATTTTTCTCATAAGCAATAAACCAGGCGGGTAAAGAATGCCTTTGTAGATACGCCTGCAGGAAATTAGTAGCCTGCTGAGTAATGGAATCCAGCTCAACACTGAATTGAGCCAGGTTCGGAGCCAAGGCTCCGGCATTTAGAGCCTGCTGAGATGGCGTAACAGGAAACGTTATACGCTTAGCCAGGTAATACTCCTGGAGCGGTTGAGAAGGCCCATGAAAGAGAAATCGTTTACTCAACGGTTGGTCAAAAGAAGTAACCTGAATATGAACGGTATCATTCGGCGTAAGCCAGAGTTGCAGGCGATTCTCCCCAATAAAAACGCGGGCGTCCTGAGCCAAACGAGTGGGTACTTGA
>NZ_JBMDWJ010000326.1:0-10352 GCF_048595215.1 Siphonobacter sp. | reverse complement strand
AAAAGTGCGGGCTCAGGAGGAAGTAGAAGCGTAAGCGAATACAATACCATTACTTAAAAAGGGCGGCTTGATCAAGCCGCCCTTTTTAAGTAATGGTATTGTATTCGCTTACGCTTCTACTTCCTCCTGAGCCCGCACTTTTACGGGTTTCAGACGGATGATCTTCATCCAGTGGAGCGTTTTGATGACCGGGTAGGTCGGATCAAATTCGTACCACTTTGAAGCAAAGTTCACCTGGTTAGGCAGTTTGTGGTGGTTGTTTTGGAACAACTCGCCCATCATCAGGAAATCCAGTACCAGGGAGTTTTTCGATTTATCGTTGTTGTCGTAGTTCTGATAGCCATACTTGTGACCGCTCCAGTTTACGATTGCTCCGTGTACGGGGCCCATCAGGAAGTGAATCGGCAACAGGAAGAAAAACGCCCAGTGCATATCAAACCAGATGAATGCGGCAATGTACAGCAAGGAATAGGCCGTACCCCAGCCAATACGTGAAATCCAGGAATCGCCCATTTTTTCGATCGTGCTCCAGTACGGATAGTTTTTATCGAACTGAGGCTCAACTTTCGTACGACCAAACAAAATGGCGTTGTAAATGTCTTTTGTCTTCCACATCATCGTGAAGACGTTGGTAGAGTTGTGAGGTGAGTGCGGATCACGTGGTCCGTCGCTAAAAGCGTGGTGCATCCGGTGCAAAATCGCGTATCCCTTCGGGCTCAGATAGCTGGATCCCTGTGAGATGTAGGTGAGCAGGTAAAAGAACCGCTCCCAGAACTTATTCATCGTAAACATCTTGTGAGCAGAGTAACGATGTAAGAAAAAGGTCTGGCTAAAAAGCGACAGGTACCAATGAATGATGAACGCTGGAAGAATGAGTTGCATTTCGGCAGATTTAATGAAGTACCAAGTACAAAGTTAATAGTCTAACCTAAGCTTTGAATACTTAGTTGCAAAAGTTTATATTTTTTTGAAAAAACGGATTAAAAATCCTGTTTTGATGGCAAAATTTCTCCTAAAAAGTGGTCATGGCGTAATAAACCAAATTCGCTCCCATTTGTAGAGCTTTCTGCCGGACGGGTTCCGGATCGTTGTATACGCTCTGATCTTCCCAACCATTTCCCAAATCACATTCGTAACTGAAGAAGCAAACCAATCGCCCTTGCCAAATCAGGCCGTAGCCTTGTGGAGCCTTGCCATCGTGTTCGTGTACCTTGGGCAACCCGTTCGGGAAGACGTATTTGGCTTTGTACAAGGGATGATTAAAGGGTACTTCCACAAAATTCAGCTCAGGAAATACCTTCTTCATCTCGCGGCGAATGAATTTTTCCAAGCCGTAATTATCGTCGATGTGCAAAAATCCTCCGGCAACGAGATACTTACGAATATTTTGAGCTTCGGCGTCCGTGAAAACGACATTACCATGACCCGTCATGTGCACAAAGGGGTAGTTAAAAAGCTCGGCACTCCCCGGCTCGACGATGTCTTCTTCGGCCGCAATATTGGTTTTAAGGTTCTGATTGCAAAACTTGATCAGATTGGGCAAAGACGTTTTGTTCGCGTACCAGTCACCACCGCCCCCGTACTTTAGCTTGGCAATACGGATCGTTTGTGCCATCGCTGGTACCGTGTTCAGGCAAAGGGCTGCCAGCCAAAGGCCTATGAGCATTCCGAGTCGTTTCATGCCTTATTGATTGAGTAGATCCAGCGTATGTACTGCAATGAGGCCGGCGGTTTCCGTCCGGAGTCGGCTTTCACCTAAACTAACGGCTAAAAATCCTTTTTCTTTTGCTTCCGCAATTTCCTGTGTGGTAAAATCTCCTTCCGGACCGATCAGAATCACGTAAGAGCCGCCTGGCGTAGCTCGATACTTGAGCAACTGGCGATCTTCATTCTCCAGGTGGGCAATCAATTTCTGCTGATCAGCGGGAAGATTTTCCAAGAATGTGTCCCAGGAAATGAGGCCTTCTACCAGGGGCATCGTCAGTTTGAGGGACTGTTTCAGAGCTGAAACCGCAATTTTTTCCAGCCGGTCCAGGTGAATGGATTTTCCTTTCCAGTACCGCTCATCGGTACGACGGGTACGGATAAAACTCACCTGGTCTACGCCTACTTCCACGCATTTTTCCAGCATCCATTCGATCCGATCCAGATCTTTGGTAGGAGCAATCGCCAGATGAATGGAGAATGATCGTGCCGTAGCCTCCTGCTCCACCGATCGAATCCGTACGGAGCAGCGTTTGGGGTTGGGGTCCACGATTTCGGCTTCGTAGCGGAAACCCTTTCCGTCCACAATTTTCAACGTATCTCCCGTTGATAAACGAAGCACTTTTACCGCGTGCCGTGACTCCTCTTCTGATAAAAATAGCCGTTGCTGAATATCCGGCTCATAAAATAAGTGCATAGGTACTATAAAGCCGCAGCGAGTTTTTGTACTCACTGCGGCATACGATTATTCTTCTTCGAGACTTTTAAAGGAATAAAGCGTTGTGTCGAGTTCTAACTGACCGGACGTGAAGTCTTTGATGAAGCTTTCGATGACTTCGTCATTAACGGCTTCTACGTTCAGGCAAATATCAAGTTCGACGCTACCTTCCTCACTGTATTCCGTCTCCAGGTGCTCCGTTACCTTGATTTCTTCGTTTTCCTCAAGCTCTTCAATGATTTCTGTAATCAGCAGTTCTACTTCTTCATCCACTTCATCGTTGGCCTGATAGGTCTCATCTCGCTGATCCAGAGGTACGTACAGGGGATGTTCCTGCATAGCCTGACGCTCGGCTTCTTCGTACACCAAACTGCTGTGGTGTAAACGTAAGGTATACAAAACGGCGTCGTAGATTACTTCTTTTCCTTCGTGAACCCCCACAAACTGGAAATGAGCGAACTCATCGCCCGTGGGCTCGTCCATATCAGGGTCTTCCGTATAAATGAAAGAATGGCCGCTCGAGCGGATTTCGTCTTTCAGTTGCTGAATGTCTGTAGAGGAATAGCCGGAGTTTTCTGCGGTCGGCATAAGGGTGTAAGCATTGGTTTGAAAGCCAAAGTACGAAAAAAAAGCCCGCAGTCAAGCGGGCTTTTCTCGATTTTTACGCAAGAATTTGTTCAAAAACGACTCCTGAAAACCCGGAGTCCTCTCTGATTTCAGGTTTATCTAGCGAAGCATCAGTAACTCACGGTATTTCACCAGTGGCCACTCATCGTCGTCTACAATCAGTTCGAGCTTATCAACGTAGTAACGGATCTCGTCAAAATAACCCTTCACTTTCGTTCCGTAAAGGCGAGCCTGCTCCGCACTATCCTGAATGGCATTAGCCTGTTTCCGGGCTTCAGTCATTTCATCGACCAGGATCTGAATTTTGGCCGTGTACTCGGCAATCCGTTTGATGGTTTCCACCGTCGGAGCGTAGTACTTCTCTTCGATACCAATGTCTTTCTGGCCTTTGACGTTATCCACCAGTTGTGACTGGTACTTGAGAGCCGTAGAAAGAATATGGTTGATGGCGAGATCGCCAATCACCCGTGACTCAATCTGAATTTTCTTGATGTAATTTTCCAGCTCGATTTCGTAGCGAGCGTGCAGTTCTTTCTCCGTGAAAATATCATATTTCTCGAAGAGTTCTGCCACTTCCTTACGGGTATATACGCCCAGAGCTTCCGGGGCCGAACGAATGTTCGCCAGGCCGCGACGTTCAGCTTCTTCTACCCACTCGTCAGAATAGCCGTTGCCTTCGAAAATGATTCGCTTCGAAGACTTGATGTACTTCTTAAGCACTTCGACAATAGCCAGCTCTTTCTTCAGATCCGTATCGATTAACGCATCTACGTCTTTGCGGAACTGAATCAGTTGATCGGCTACAATCGTATTCAGGATCGTCATGGCCGACGCAGAGTTCGCTGAAGAACCTACCGCCCGGAATTCGAATTTATTACCCGTAAAGGCAAAAGGCGAAGTACGGTTACGGTCCGTGTTGTCGAGCAACAAGGAAGGCACTTTGTTAATACCTAGTTTCAGGTATACGTTGTCGCCTTTTTCGAGTTTGAACTCGGTCATCGGCGGCATGTTTTCCAGCGTATCAATCACGCGGCTCATTTCTGAACCCAGGAAGACCGACATGATGGCCGGAGGAGCTTCGTTCGCCCCCAAACGGTGTTCGTTACCCGCAGTAGCGATGGCCGCCCGTAGCAGATCAGCGTTATCGTGTACAGCTTTCACCACGCAGACCAGGAAGCTTACAAAACGCAGGCTTTCCTTCGGTTTCGTGCTGGGGCCGAGTACGTTAATACCCGTATCCGTGGCCAGTGACCAGTTGTTATGCTTACCCGATCCGTTGATACCCGCAAAAGGCTTCTCGTGGAAGAGTACTTTAAATTTATGCCGAGCGGCCACTTTCTGCATCAAATCCATCAGCAGGGCGTTGTGGTCGCAGGCCAGGTTTACTTCTTCAAACGTAGGAGCTACTTCGAACTGAGCGGGAGCTACCTCGTTGTGACGCGTACGAACGGGAATGCCCAGACGCTGAGCCTCTATTTCAAACTCTACCATGAAGGCATTTACCCGGGGAGGGATCGAGCCGAAATAGTGATCTTCCAGTTGCTGACCTTTAGCGGGAGCGTGACCGAATACGGTACGACCCGACATCAATAAATCAGGGCGAGCATTAAAGAGGGCTTCGTCAATCAGGAAATATTCCTGTTCGGCTCCGAGCGTGGGGATGGTCTTCTCCGTATTCCGGTCGAAGTACTCGCTCATCACCTTCGTGGCTGCCTTATCAATCAGCTCGAT
The DNA here is from genome assembly GCF_048595215.1 of Siphonobacter sp. NCBI lineage: Bacteria > Pseudomonadati > Bacteroidota > Cytophagia > Cytophagales > Cytophagaceae > Siphonobacter > Siphonobacter sp. The sequence goes on along the minus strand of NZ_JBMDWJ010000326.1, from coordinate 5,572 downwards.
GGATTTCAGCAGGGGCGTTTTGTAATCCAGAGCCTCGCCCGTGTAGGCGACGAACACACTCGGAATACAAAGCGTAGAGGTACCTGCCGCATTTTCCATAATAAAGGCGGGCGACGAAGGATCCCAGGCCGTATAACCGCGGGCTTCGAAGGTACTCCGGATTCCACCATTGGGGAATGAACTGGCGTCGGGTTCCTGCTGTACCAAAGCCGAACCTTTGAATTTCTCTATTGCCTTACCCGTTCCCGGTACAATATCAAAAAAGGCATCGTGTTTCTCAGCTGTGGTACCCGTCAGGGGCTGGAACCAATGCGTATAGTGGGAAGCTCCCTTTGAAACGGCCCATGACTTCATCGCCGCGGCTACCTCATCAGCCGTATCGCGGTCAATTTTATGTCCTTCTTTAATGGACTTCGTAATTCGCTGAAACGTATCCGGGCTCAGCAGGGAACGCATCGCCTCTTCGTTGAAGATTAAACTACCAAAGTACTCGGTCACTTTTTCCGAGGGAACTTTGACAGGAGTTGACTGGCGGGACTGTGCCAGATCTAACGCTTTAAAACGTGCTAATGCCATAAAATGGGGATTAGTGTCGGGGTATTAAAAATAAAACGGGTTTAGTTCGGCCAGCGGCCAATGGGGTAATCAGTCGAAATACAAAACTGCAAAAAATAACTCTTCCCTGGCCATCTTCTTGGTAAAATACAATTTCAAACTACCCTAATTGGCCATATACTAATTTCTCTACTAATGTAAATAATAGATTCTATTTTTTAAGTGAAGCCCTTAAAATCGGCTTTAATTTGTTAAAATTCGTTCGATTTGATCACGATTACCACTTAAAAATGAAAATTTAGTTAAAAATCAGATTTTTTCACTCTTCAACAAAAATATATAGTGATTATATAAAGATTTTGTTGCATATTTTATATAAATCGAAAGATTTTGGTAGAAATATTAAGATTTAGCCAAATAATGATTTGGAAAATACCCATAAACCGGATTAGATTTGAACCATCAATTGAACGGATCGTTTCATTTTACATTTATAACAAAACCATGGCAAAAGCTAAATTGGAGTATATCTGGCTCGACGGTTACAAGCCCATGCAAAGCCTCCGCAGCAAAACGAAAATCGTTGACGACTTTTCGGGTAACTTGGAAGAACTCGACATGTGGTCTTTTGACGGTAGTTCTACCGAGCAAGCTCCAGGTCGCTCTTCTGATTGCTTATTAAAGCCGGTATTTGTTTGCAAAGACCCTGATCGTTTAGGCGGCAATGGCTGGTTGGTCATGTGTGAAGTACTCAATGCAAACGGTACAGCTCACGAATCAAACGGTCGTGCAACGATTGACGATGATGACAACGATTTCTGGTTCGGTTTCGAGCAGGAGTACTTCCTCTGGGATCCTTCCACCAACAAACCTGTAGGCTTCCCCGCCGGTGGTTATCCTGGTCCTCAAGGTCCTTATTACTGCAGCGTAGGTGCTGGTAAGGCTGTAGGCCGCGATATCGTAGAAGAACACCTCGAACTTTGCCTCCAGGCTGGTTTGAACGTAGAAGGTATCAACGCTGAAGTAGCGATGGGTCAGTGGGAATTCCAAGTATTCGCCAAAGGTGCCAAACAGGCTGGTGATGAAACCTGGATCGCTCGTTACCTGCTCGAACGCGTTGGCGAAAAATATAATGTAGCGATTAACTGGCACTGCAAACCCCTGGGAACGCTCGATTGGAACGGTTCAGGTATGCACGCCAACTTCTCGAACACGGTACTGCGTACGTCAGGTAGCAAAGAAGCTTACGAAACGATCCTCGAAGCTTTCCGCCCTGTTGTAAAAGAGCACGTTGCCGTATACGGTCCTGATAACCATCTCCGTTTGACGGGTAAGCACGAAACGGCTGCCATCAACAAATTCTCTTGGGGTATCTCCGATCGTGGTTCATCCATCCGTGTCCCCATCGCTACGGTAGAACGTGGCTGGAAAGGCTGGCTGGAAGATCGTCGTCCGAACTCGGCTGCCGATCCTTACAAAGTAGCCGCTCGTATCATCAAAACGGTGAAGAGTGCTGAAGTGGAATAACATTTCCCCCAAATAGATTTTGCCCCCGATGCGTATCGGGGGCTTTTTTTTTAGCTCTAACTGAACAAATTAGGTAATTTTGCACCTTATAGGAAAATTACGTTTCCGTAGGGGGGCTTTAGCTCAGGAATCTTTTCGAATGGCTGTGCTATATAAGCTCGGATTCGTACTAGCTACCACTCCCCTGTTCATCCCTTTATTCTTCCGCGTAGGAAGAGGTCACCATGAAAAAAGTAGCATTTTATACCCTAGGCTGTAAGTTAAACTTTTCCGAAACGTCGACGATTGCCCGAACTTTCGAAGAGAAAGGCTATCAACGCGTAGAGTTCAATCAGAATCCGGACATATTTATTATCAATACCTGTTCCGTTACGGAAAACGCTGATAAGAAGTGCAAGAAGATTGTACGGGAAGCTCAGCGGATCAATCCGGATGGATACGTGGCGATTCTGGGCTGTTACGCCCAGTTGAAACCCCAGGAAATTGCTACCATTCCCGGAGTGGATGCGGTATTGGGAGCGGCGGAAAAATTCCGACTCATGGAGCTGATCGATGATTTTCGCAAGGAACCTACCGGAATGGCCCGGGTATATAATTCGAATATTGAAGAAGTACTGGATTACCACGCCAGCTACAGCCTCAACGACCGGACGCGTACCTTTCTGAAGGTACAGGATGGTTGTGATTACCCCTGCTCGTACTGTACCATTCCCCTGGCCCGTGGAGCAAGCCGCAGTGATACCATTGCAAACGTGGTGAAAGCTGCCCGCGAAATTGCCGAACGCGGCGTGAAGGAAATTGTACTGACGGGGGTGAACATTGGGGATTTTGGGATCCAGAACGGCATTCGTCATGAACGTTTTGCGGATCTGGTTAAAGCCCTGGACGCCGTAGAAGGCATTGAACGATTCCGCATTTCGTCCATCGAACCGAATTTGCTCACGGACGAGATTCTGGAATTCATCAGTACCTCCCAGCGTTTTGTACCGCATTTCCACGTACCCCTGCAATCAGGTAGTAATAAGGTACTTGGATTGATGAAGCGTCGGTACAAACGCGAACTGTACGCCGATCGGGTTGCAAAAATCAAGGAACTCATGCCGCACGCCTGCATTGGCGTGGACGTGATCGTGGGGCATCCGGGTGAAACGCCGGAGCTTTTTCTGGAGACGTATCAGTTTTTGCAAGAATTACCGATTTCGTATTTGCACGTATTTACGTATTCGGAACGGGCTTCTACGCATGCCCTGGATATTAAGCCCATCGTTCCTTCGCAACAACGGGCCGAACGGTCAAAAATGCTGCATATTCTATCCGAGAAAAAACGACGAGCTTTTTACGAAAGCCAGTTAGGCCGCGTATGCGACGTTTTATTCGAAGAAGAAATTGAAAACGGACAAATGCAGGGTTGGACGGAAAACTACGTTCGGATCACAGCTCAGTATGATCCGTTGCTGATCAACGAAATCAAAACCGTACAACTGACCGAAATCGCTGAAAACGGATTAGTACAAGTAAGCGAACCGGAATTGATGATCGTACATAGCTAGTAATCCATCGTTGGTACTGGAAAATAATAAAAGGGAGTCCCGCAATGCAGGACTCCCTTCCTTATTCTATGCAACAAAACCACCGGCAAACCGGTGGATTTGTTGGGGTTGAGGCTTAGGCCTCCATTAAAAATTCATCGTGTTGACTTACGTCCAGACCTACTTTTTCGTCGTCATCATTCACACGCAGAGGCAGGATTTTGTCCGTCAGCCACAGTAAAGCGTAGGAAAGCGTGAAGGCGAAGATCGATACTAGTACCAGAGCAATCATGTGGGCTTTGAAGGTATCGAATGCTCCGTAAGCCAGACCATCTACAGCAACGGCAGAGTTTACTTTGCCGCTGGCGAAGATACCCGTCATGATCAGACCAACCATACCACCGATACCGTGGCAAGGGAATACGTCGAGTGTATCATCCAGAGAACCTTTGGCTTTCAGGTGAGCGAAGTAGTTAGAAGTAATACCTGCTACCGTACCAATGAACAGAGCAACGGGAATCGTTACGAAACCAGCGGCAGGCGTAATCGCTACCAGACCTACCACAGCACCGATACAGAAGCCGAGTGAAGACACTTTTTTACCTTTTGCTGCATCAAACAGTACCCAGGCCAGACCAGCCGTAGCGGCTGCAAAGTTAGTCGTAGCGAAAGCGGATACTGCCAAAGGCGTAGCTCCTACCGCTGAACCCGCGTTGAAACCAAACCAGCCGAACCACAGCAGAGCCGTACCTAACAGTACGAAAGGAATGTTGGCGGGAGGCAGGAAGTTCGCTTCCATGTGTGACTTCCGGCGTTTCAGGTACATGGCACCAGCTAAAGCAGCCCAACCAGCCGACATGTGTACGACGGTACCACCAGCGAAATCCAGTACGCCGAGTTTAAAGAGGAAACCTTCGGGATGCCAGGTCATGTGAGCCAGTGGGCTGTATACGAAGATGCTGAACAAAATCATAAACAGTACGTAGCTACGGAAGTTGATCCGCTCGGCCATAGAACCCGTTACGAGAGCGGGCGTAATTACGGCAAATTTCAGTTGGAACAGAGCGAACAAAGCCAGTGGGATGGTCGGAGCCAGTGACCAGGGCTTACTTTCTAATACGCCATTCCACATGAAATAGGTCATGGGGTTACCGACAAAACCATAATCACCAATTTTAATTGAATCACCGAAGGCCAGACTAAAGCCAATTACTACCCACAGTACGGAAATTACACCCATACCAATGAAACTCTGGAACATGGTGGAAATCACGTTTTTCGCGTTCACCATTCCGCCGTAGAAGTACGCCAGACCAGGAGTCATGAGCAGTACAAAAGCTGAAGCGACAATCATCCAGGCCATATCACCCGAATTGAGCCCTTCCGTGTTAATTTGAGCTGGGAGACTGGGCATGAAAACCCCCAACAAACTGACCGCAGTCAGGATAAGCAATGGAACGTACGATGGTTTTTGCATAGAAGATTAGGATTTACTGATACGAAATGAGGAGTTGTGTATGAAAAGGATCAAATGGTTAGAATTTAACAATGGCGTGTAAACCAAAGGTAGACTGACTGTTTTTGGTATAATTTCCGTCGCTATCCTCGAACTTCTGTACCGATCCAGCCAGCTTAGGATACGCATCAAGGCGGAACTCAGGTTTAATGATCAAGTGACCATCGGCCAGGGTAAAGTTTCCGGTTACGGTAAAGGAATTGACTGAAGTACCACTCCCTGCCGCATCCCGGACGGCTCGGTCGCCTTTTTTGTTATCAAAATACTCGTAGCGAACGCCTAAGCTAAAGACATCAGAAAAGGCATAATTGCTGTAGACAGCTGCACCACCCCATTTTGCCGTGGGCGTTATACCACTGACTTTATTGGTGCCGTAAGCCGCGTTCAGTCCTAAGAAAAACCTGTCAGTAATTTGATAGGTCGTAGCCAGATCCAGTAAGGAATA
>NZ_JBMDWJ010000325.1:0-4143 GCF_048595215.1 Siphonobacter sp. | reverse complement strand
ATCTGGACTAAAATCAGCACAAGCTCTAACCCAACTGCTATTTCGTACCCACCTATCTGTAACGCCACCCCGACTGAAAACGACTGGTGGCTTAATCCAGCAGTCGCGTAGCTTTAATGAATCCGCGTTGCCAGTAGTCGTTGTACAGGTTGTCTTCGATGACGCCCCGACTACTGGACGCGTGGATAAACATGACACCCTCGGAGCCATTGATGTGCGTGACGATACCCGTATGATTGATTCGGTTCGCACCGAAACCTTTGTACTCCGTGTTGAAGAAGACCAGATCGCCGGGCCGTAAGTCACTTACTGAGATCGATTGTCCCACATTGGCCTGTTCAGCGGCCGTACGCGGCAATTTCAGTCCGATCTGCTTAAAGCTTACCTGTACCAATCCTGAACAATCGAGTCCTACACTGGTCCCCCCACCCGTCCGGTAATTGGTCCCGCCGTAACTCTTGGCGGTATTGATCAAATCGTTCACCAGCTGTTTGTCATACCGAACTGCCTTGGGGTTGTACTCCGCTTTTTTAGTCAAAGCATATTTGGCCGGTGTAGCTGGGGAAGCAGCAGCCGAAGCCCCCGCATACGATCGCGAGGCGGATGTTCCTCCATAAGAAGAACGCGAAGCCGTAGTCGAACGATTAACAGGTGCCCGGTACGAAGTTTGACGACTGACGGGTTTGCTACGAGTCGTCGTACGAAATAATTCACAGGAACTAAGTAAAATACTTAGCGTACAAAGGAGCGGAAAAGTCCAAAAACGCATAAGCCAGTGTTTAAGTGAGTTGTGAAGGAAGACTAGTACTTACAATTGATTTTCAGCTATTTAAGACCTGTTGTCTTCCAAAAAACTTCGGTTTAAAATACCCTATATCGGTTTGAATGTAAGGATTCAGTCCTAAAAACGACAAAAGGGGAAGCATATTTTTTTACATGCTTCCCCTTTTTTTATCAGAATTTCATGGTCAGGGCAATGCGTTTGCGGGTCAGATCGACTTCCACTACTTTTACCTGAACCTGCTGTTGCAACTTAACGACCTCGTTGGGATCTCGGACGAAGCGATTCGACAATTGCGATACGTGCACCAGTCCATCCTGTTTCACCCCAATGTCCACGAAGGCTCCGAAAGCCGTAATGTTGGTAACAATACCGGACAGAATCATCCCCTCCCGCAGATCTTCGGGCTTTCGTACGGAAGCATCGAATTCGAAGGCCGCGAGTGGCTGACGCGGGTCCCGACCGGGTTTTTCCAATTCGCTTAGAATATCCTGTAAGGTGGGCAAACCTGCTTTTTCAGTAACGTATTTTTGTAACTGAATTTTCTTTCGCTGTTCCGTCTGCGTCATCAGATCTTTTACTGACACACCCAAGTCTTTCGCCATCCGTTCGACGATGTCGTAGCTTTCTGGGTGTACTGCTGAATTATCCAGGGGATTGGCCGCTTCCCCAATTCGCAGAAAGCCTGCACATTGTTCAAAGGCTTTTCCACCCAATCGCGGTACTTTCAATAGTTCTTTCCGGGATTTGAAAGCTCCGTGTTCGCGGCGGTACGTCACGATGTTCTGAGCCAGCGTAGGGCCCAATCCGGAGACGTAACTCAGCAAGTGCTTGCTTGCGGTATTCAGGTTGACACCTACCGCATTTACGCAACTTTCCACCACCGTGTCCAGACTTTTCTTTAACGCTCCCTGATCTACGTCGTGCTGATACTGTCCTACACCAATGGACTTGGGATCGATTTTAACCAGTTCAGCCAAGGGGTCCATCAATCGGCGACCGATCGATACGGCTCCGCGGACCGTAATGTCTTTATCCGGAAATTCATCCCGGGCCACTTCCGATGCGGAGTAGATGGAGGCTCCCTGTTCGGAAACCATGAAAATGGGAATCGTTAGGGACAATCCTTTCAGGAAATCTTCCGTTTCCCGACCGGCGGTACCATTACCTACCGCTACGGCTTCGATCTGGTACGAAGCAATGAGCTGACGGACTTTCACTTCCGCCTCCTGCTTTTTGTCAAAGGGATAAAGTACCGTATCACTCAACAGATTACCCTGAGCATCGAGTACAATGGTTTTGCAGCCCGTCCGATAGCCGGGGTCAATACCCAGTACCCGTTTTTGACCTAGTGGCGACGAGAGAAGCAATTGCCGCAGGTTTCCCACAAAAATCGTAATCGCCTCGGCGTCGGCTTTTTCTTTCGAAAGTCGGGCAAATTCATTTTCGATACTGGGCTTGATGAGTCGCTTGTAACTATCCGTAATAGCGTCTTCTATGAAGGGTTTAGCGGGTGAAGAACCCCGAACGAACAATCGGTCTAGCTGTTCCAGCGAGCGTTCCTCCTCGGGAGAAATGCTTACGGATAAAATGTCTTCTTCTTCCCCCCGCCGAATGGCCAGCAGGCGATGCGAGGGAATTTTCCGCAGCTCTTCCGAAAAGTCGAAATAATCGCGGTATTTAGCTCCTTCCTCTGCTTTATTCTTCTTGAGTTTAGCATAGACAATAGCCTGTCTTTCAAATACTTTACGGACTGCATTTCGAGCATCCGCGTTTTCGGAAATCCACTCGGCCATTATGTCGCTGGCTCCCTGATAGGCTTCTTCCAGCGTGGGTACTGACTCATTAATAAATGCTTGAGCTTTCCCCGTAATATCGCGTTCGCGTTGCTCGAAAATTAGCCGGGCCAGCGGTTCCAATCCCTTTTCAATGGCGATACTGGCTTTGGTTTTCCGCTTGGGTTTATACGGCAGGTACAGGTCTTCGAGCTGGGTCAGCGTCTGGGCGTCTTCGAGTTGCTTGCGAAGCTCGGCCGTTAATTTACCCTGCTCCTGAATGGATTGCAAGATACTCTCCCGACGCTTTTCTACTTCCTTGAATTTCTCGTACTGATCTTTGATGGCCTGAATTTGTACTTCATCCAGACTGCCCGTCATTTCCTTCCGGTACCGGGCAATGAAGGGTACGGTGGCCCCTTCGTCGAAAAGTTGAATGGTATGCTCGACCGAACGAGCGGAAAGTGATAACTGACTTGAAATAAAAGCTACTGCGGTACGCATGGGAACAATTTTTCAGTTTACGGTTTTCAGTTGCCTGTTTGGAGTTTTGAGTTTGGGGTTTAGCGTTTTGAGTTTTGAGTTTCTTAGCTCAGCCCGATCTAAACCGTTATGGAATGATCGGGCTACAACTGGTTAAGCGTCTCCGACGCGAAACCACTTCCCTCCTAATTATTGCTGATTACAGGCTGAGCAGTTAACCTAAAACGCTAAACTCAACACTCACTTCACCGATACAATCTCCCCGGTTTCCAGATACACAATCCATCCTTCAACCTTTGTATACCCCATTTCGCGGTAACGGCGGGCGTAGGATTTCATTTGGTCCCGGTGGCTATCTCGGATTTGGCCGGTTTTGTAATCCAGAATGGCTATGCTCTGGTCGGGGCGAATTACGACCCGATCCGGACGTAGAATATCTCCGTTGGGCATCAGGATTTCCTGTTGCGACAAAAACTCGGCGGGCAATTCAAAGTACGGTTTCATTTCTTCCCGACTCAATACCCGTTCAATGGCTTCCCGGAGAAGAATCACCTGCGACTCGTCAATGAGTCCCCGTTTCTGCATTCGATCAATCACGTTGGGTACGTCTTCCGGCGTACGGATTTCCCGCATGACGGCATGAGCTTTATTAGCCCAGTCTTTCTGACTGGTAAATGTATCCCACTCCGTTAGCCGATCTTTCTGCCGCCGTAAACGCATGCTTTCCCGGCGAACCGTAAGCACGTTTTCAATGCTGATCGTCGTGTCATCTTTGACTACGACGGGGCGGGGCTTGGGAACATTCCCCTGCCGTACGATGTGCTGCCCTTCGTCCGAATCGACGTAACTCGCAAAAAACTGTCCGACGGTATCTTTTAAAGGCTCGCCCTTCTTGCTCCGTTTTACTTCCATCGACACGTACAGTCGTTCGACCGCCCGGGTCAAGGCCACGTACAACAGGTTTAGATTATCGAGAAAGGTTTGCTCCGTTTCGCGTTCGTATTCGGCTTTCAGGTGCGTTTGAGCGAGTTTCTGCTTCACCGAAATAGGAGCGGTACGCAAACGACGAAGCTGACGCTCGCCACTCTCGGGCAGTTGTAGTTC
>NZ_JBMDWJ010000324.1:0-3121 GCF_048595215.1 Siphonobacter sp. | reverse complement strand
ACGCCGTTGAACGTTTCGTTGTACCGACTGTTGGCTTCCCGTCCGACCACGTACGAAACGCCCGCCTTGGCCATCAAATCGCCTTCGTAGGAACAATCGATGAACATTTTAGCCTGAATCGTCCGGTTGGTTGCCGCCGAGGGCTGATTCGTTTTTTCCAACGTGATTTGATTAATCACGTTGTTTGTCTTTTTGACACTGGCGAGTCGGTGTTCGTATAACACCGGAACGTCGCCCCGTTTACAATACGCTTTGAATAAATTTTCGGCCACGCTGGGTTCGAAAATCCACTGTTCAAATTTTCCGTAGTGCTGACCGATGCGGCGGTAAAAGTCATTCGCCAGGCCCGTAATGGCGTACTTATTGCCAATGTCCGTATAACCCAGCCCGCCTGAACTCATACCACCCAAATGGCGGCCCGGCTCGATGAGCACCACCGTTTTACCCATTTTTTTGGCCGTATACGCCGCAATGACTCCCGCGGAAGTACCCCCGTAAATACAAATGTCATAGGAAGCATTTTGGGCAATGGCCAGACGGCTCATCGTCAGTAGGAAAAAGGCCCATCCAATCGTTTTTTTCATCATAGCTTCAAGCAAATTCAAAGACCCGGAGCTTATCCTCCGGGTCAGAAGTCTACATTAATAACCCGGATTTTGGTCTTCGGCGTTAATCGCCCCGTTGTTGTCGAGTTCAGCTTTTGGAATGGGCCAAAGCACGTGACTATCTTTCATCGTCTTACCCTTGGCTTTCTGGACGAGGGCCTTCACCTGATCGACGCCCAGTCGTTTCATGTCATTCCACCGCTTGCCTTCAATCATAAATTCGTAGGCCCGTTCCTGTAGCACCGCCTCCCGAAAGGCCTGAGCACTCAGTCCAGCGTAATCGATGGCGGCGTTGGCCGTTGCGATGTCCGCTCCGTAGGCCCGGCGACGGACCTGATTGACCGCCTGATACGCCTCGGGCGTGGGACCGCCAGCGGCCTGACTCGCCGCTTCGGCATAAATCAGTAAGACGTCGGCGTACCGGAACAGGGGTAAATCGTTGCCACTGGCATTCGCCGCTACTGAAGCTGGATCTTTGAACTTCCGGAACTGGTACGGTTCGTTAGCGGGTAAGGTCACGATCTGGCCCGTGGTTCGGTTGACGTACTGTCCGTAAATATTAAACTCTTTTCGTAAATCCTTCGCATCCCAGTTGGCAATCAGCGGAAAGGTCTGACGGGCGTAGATGGTGCGGAAGCCCGGTGGTGAGTACTGCGTATTTTCCGCATGAATGTACAGCAGGTACTGGAAACCCTGCCCACCCGTGGAGGAATACTTCAACGAGAAAATATCCTCCGAACTCGTCGTTACTGTTGCTCCGTAGATCTTCTCGAAATCAGCTACCGTCGTCACCGGCACCAGCGAGTAAGCCTTACCATCCATGACTTCCTTGGCTTTATCCCGGGCCTGGGTCCAGTTCTGACGCGTCAGGTACACATCGGCCAACAGCGTTTTCGCGGCCCAGCTCGTCGCCCGTCCCGCCACGGCGGGCGTCGCGGGCAGGTCGGTTTCGGCAGCCGTTAGATCCTCCAGAATGAGTTTATACACCTCATCGACCGACGAACGGGGTACGTCATTGGAAGCCGTAGTCGAGGTACGGATCGGTACCCCACCCCAGTTGCGGACCAGATCGTAATACACCAGTGCCCGCAAGAACCGGGCTTCGGCGAGCAGACCCTTTTTCTCAGTTTCATCCATGGCAATGGCCGGAATGCGTTCGAGTGCAATGTTGGACCGAAGAATGGCCCGGTACGCCTGCGACCACACCCCTTCTACCCGTCCGATGTTGGTACCGTCCAGTCCCTGATACTCACTGATGAAGGCATACGAGCCGCGACCATTGGCGTAGTCCGTGTTCGCTTCCTGTTCCAGCAGATAGACCATTCCGTAATACCCGACTCCCCGTAAGGCATCGTAAATGGAATAGACCGCAGAACGGGCGTCCGTTGGGGTTTGATAAAAGTTCTCTTCGGTCAGGCGGTCGACCGGCACTTCCTGTAAGGTCTTCTGGCAGGAACCAAGGGCTGTTAAAGCCGCTAGTACGCAAAGTATCTTTTTCATAGCAGTTGGGCTTAGCATTAAAAGGCAAGGCTTACGCCGCAGGTATAGGTTTTGGCAACGGGATAACTAGTCTGATCGATACCGACCGTAATGGAGGCCGCTCCACCCCGGCTACTCACTTCGGGATCGTACCAGGAGTACTTGGTGAAGGTCAGCAGGTTCTGTCCGCTTACGTAAATCTGGGCGGATTTTAACCAGTTGACGCTCCACTTCGTCAACGGCAGGGTGTAGGCCAGACGAATGTTTTTCAACCGTAAAAAGGAGCCATCCTCCACGAAGCGGTTGGATTCCCGGAACGTAGAGCCAATGCTGACTTTCGGGTTTTTCGCCGCCGGATTGGGGTTTTCCGTCGTCCAGCGATCCAGCGAGCTGCGTACCTGATTTTCACCGAAGTTGAAGGCGTTGGCCTGATTCGACAGGTTAAAGTTGAAAATATCCGCTCCCTGAATGCCCTGCAAAAACACGTTCAGCGTGAAGTTTTTGTAGGAGAAATTATTGGTAAAGCCGTAGATAAAATCCGGATTGGGATTACCGATAATGGTACGATCCAGGTTGTTGAGGGTACCGTTACCGTCGAGATCCTTGTAGCGAATCGCTCCCGTTTCCGTCAGTCCATCTTCCACGTAGCCAAAGAAAACCCCAACGGGCTCGCCTTCCCGAATCAGGTTTACCGAAACGTTCAGTGGAATATCGAGTGAATTTCCGAACACATCACTACCCCCGGCCAGTTTGATTACTTTGTTACGGTTGGCAGCAAAATTCAGGCTCGCATCCCACTTAAAATTACCGGTCAGGATGTTTCCACCCAGGTCCAGTTCCACGCCCTGATTGCGAATGGTACCCAGGTTTTGTACCTGTTCGGTATAACCCGAGGAGCTTGGCAAGGGTACGCGGGCCAACAAATCGTTGGTGTTTTTGCGGTAGTAATCCACGGATAAGCGGAGGCGTTCCTGGAAAAACCCGAAGTCCAGACCCAGGTTGGTTTGCGTCGTGGTTTCCCATTTCAAATTCGGGTT
>NZ_JBMDWJ010000323.1:0-64598 GCF_048595215.1 Siphonobacter sp. | reverse complement strand
CGCAGTAAATACTACAATCACTCCGGATTCGCGGATTTGATCATCAACGATTTGATCGGACTGAAACCCCGTTCGGACGATACGCTGGAAATCAAACCACTGCTCGAAGAAAAACGCTGGGACTGGTTCTGCCTGGATCGGGTGCCTTACCACGGAAAAACGCTGACGATTCTCTGGGATAAAACCGGAAAAAAATACGGCAAAGGCAAAGGCTTCCGGGTATGGGCCGATGGTAAGGAAGTCTACCACGGAAAACAGTTAAAAGCCATTCAGACCCGGCTTTAATGCATAATACGAAGCAATCATGCGAACACTTCTCACCGTATTAACCTGCGTACTGATCGCCGGAACGACGCAGGCCCAGCAGTACTTCAACGTCACGGCCTACGGAGCTAAAAAAGACAGCAGTGCCCTGGCGACGCAGGCCATTCAGAAAGCCATTGCCGCCGCCGTGAAGGGGGGCGGTGGCACCGTATACTTCCCCCCGGGGAAATACAAAACGGGACCGATTCACCTGAAGAGTAACATCACGATCCACATCGACGCGGGTGCCGAAATCCACTTTACGGATAATTTCGACGCCTATTTGCCCATGGTCGAATCGCGTTGGGAGGGGACGGACGTGACGAATTTTTCGCCCCTTTTTTACGCTAACCGGGCCGAAAATATTGCCATTACGGGTCGCGGACTGATTGACGGGCACGGCAAAAAGTGGTGGGCGTATTCAGAAATACACGTCAAAAACTCGCCGGGTTCAAAGTGGCAGGACGAGTTTCACCGCCTCAATAAAGACATTCTGCGGCCCGACCTGCCGGGCTGGGTCGAGCGGGGTTTTCTGCGGCCCCCGTTCATTCAGTTCATGCACTGCAAAAACGTACTGATCGAAGGTATTACCATTCGGAACTCACCGTTCTGGACGGTTAACCCGGAATTCTGCGAAAACGTAACCGTCACGGGTGTCACGATTAACAATCCGCCTTCCCCCAATACAGACGGCATCAACCCCGAATCCTGCCGATACGTACACATTTCCAATTGCCACATCAGCGTGGGCGACGATTGCATCACCATCAAGTCGGGCAAGGATCGGGCGGGTCGCAAGATGAACGTTCCGGCCGAAAACCATACCATCACCAACTGTACCATGCTTTCGGGGCACGGCGGCGTGGTGATCGGCAGCGAAATGTCGGGTGGCGTGAAGAAAATCGCGATCTCCAACTGCGTATTCGACGGTACGGATCGGGGCATTCGGATCAAAACCGCTCGCGGCCGCGGGGGCGTGGTGGAAGACATTCGCGTGGACAATATCATCATGAAAAACATTCGGGATCAGGCCATTGTACTCGATATGCAGTACGCCAAAACCAATCCCGAACCCGTTTCCGAGCGGACGCCCGCCTTCCGGAATATCCACTTCAGTAACATCACCGCCGAAGTGAACCGGGCGGGCTATCTGAACGGATTGCAGGAAATGCCCATTGAAAACGTCAGCTTCACGGACCTTCAGATTCGGGCCAAAACCGGATTTCTGATCAAAGCAGCCAAAGACGTATCCTTTCATAACGTCAAGGTCAGTACCCAAACCGGTCCCGCCATTGAGGCCGAAAATGTACAGACGCTGGAAGTCAACGCGGTGAAAACTTACACGCCACACGCCGATACACCCGTGCTGGACCTGACCAACGTTCGCGATGCCTTCATTACGAATGCCTTTCCAGCGGCCGGTACCGAGGTGTACCTGAAAATCAAGGGAGCCGATAGCCGGAATATCACGCTTGAAAGCAACCAGTTTAAAGGCGTAAAAACGCCCGTCTGGAAGTCGAATGAAGTGAAGGAAGACGTGGTACGGAACTAAATGGTTGGGGTATACGCATGAAATTACGCATTTTCTTACTGTTGTTGCTGGGATACACGGCTCAGGCTCAGTCGTATCAGTTGTGGTACACCAAGCCCGCCGTCAAGTGGACAGACGCCTTGCCGCTGGGGAATGGGCGACTGGGAGCCATGGTCTTCGGAGGGGTCGAGAACGATCGCATTCAGTTCAACGAGTCCACGCTATGGACGGGGGAACCGCGTGCCCACGCCCGACCCGGAGCGGCGGCGTATTTGCCCGAAATCCGCAAACTACTGGCCGAAGGCAAGCACAAAGAAGCCGAGCAATTAGCCGAAGCCCATTTCATGGGACTGAAAAGTAACGAGGGCCGCAAGGAAGAATGGCTGGCGTCGGTGAAGGCGGGCAAGGGCGTACAAGGAAATCCGGCGGAAGCGACTTACGACGATTCGGACTGGAAAACCATGCCCGTACCCGCCTACGAAGGCTGGGAAACGGTAGGCTTCGAAGGACTGGACGGAGCCGTCTGGTTTCGGACCACGTTCATCTTACCCGAGAACTGGCAAGGAAAAGCCCTGACGCTCGACCTCAACCGCGTTCGCGATTACGATGTTGCCTACGTCAATGGAAAATTGGTGGGGACGACGAACAGTACCGAACCTCGTAAGTATCAGATTCCCGCCGATGTACTGAAACCCGGCAAGAATGTACTGGCCATTCAGGTGATCAATTACTTCGATAAAGGCGGGATTGCGGGGTACAAGGATACGACTCGCCATTTGGCTCTGTACCCGGCTAATAGCTCCGAGAAGCTTTCCCTGAACGGTAACTGGAAGTACTTTATCCAGAACAGCGAACCACCCGCCGTACCCCACTATCAGGCCGATTATCAGCCGTTTGGTAATCTCAACCTGATCTTCAAAAATCTAACGAACTCGACCAATTATCGCCGTGAACTGAATCTGAATGAAGCAGTAGTCCGGACGCAGTTCAAGGTAGGCGATGTGACGTATACCCGCGAATACCTGACGAGTCAGCCGAAAGGCGTATTGGCGATTCACCTGACGGCCAGTCAGCCGGGACGCATCAGTTTGACGGCAACTCTGAGCAGTCCACATGCCAAGCATAGCGTACGGAAAATCAGCGAACAAACGCTGGCTCTGGCCGTACAGGTACGAAACGGAGCCCTTCGCGGGGAAAGTTACCTGCGAGTGGAAACGAAGAAAGGGACCCGTCGCATCGAGTCGAATCAAGTGGTGATCGAGGGAGCCGACGAAGTGACGCTGTACCTGACGGCGGCTACGAATTTCGTTAATTATCAGAATGTTTCGGGGAATCCGGTGGCCGCCTGTGAACAAACGATGCAGTGGGTAACCGGACAAACCTACGCTCAAATACGACAGGAACACCTGCGGGAATACCAGCCTTATTACCAGAAGTTTTCGGTAGAACTGGGGGCTAACACTGACCAGAAACTGCCGACCGATCAACGACTGGCCCGCTTTTCGGCCGCACCCGATCCTTCATTCATGGCTCTGTACATGCAGTACGGACGCTATCTGCTGATTTCCAGTTCGCGACCGGGCGGACAACCCGCCAATTTGCAAGGACTCTGGAATGACCTGCTGGCTCCCCCCTGGGGCAGCAAGTACACGACCAACATCAACCTTGAAATGAACTACTGGCCGGCCGAGGTACTCAACCTGTCGGCCCAGCACGAGCCGCTGTTTCGGATGATGGATGAACTCGCCCAGACGGGTACGCAAACGGCGAAGCTCCATTACAACGCTCGGGGCTGGGTTTTGCACCACAATACGGACCTGTGGCGGGGAACGGCTCCCATCAATGCCTCCAATCACGGCATCTGGGTAACGGGAGCGGGCTGGCTGAGTCAGCACGTATGGGAACATTTTCAGTATACCCAGGATCTGGATTTTCTGAAAAATCGGGCGTATCCGCTGATGAAACAGGCCGCTCTGTTTTTTACGGATTTCCTGGTAAAAGACCCAAAAACGGGCTGGCTGATCAGTACGCCTTCCAACTCGCCCGAGAACGGTGGGTTAGTCGCCGGGCCCACGATGGATCATCAGATCATTCGCACCCTGTTTCGAAACTGCATTCAGGCCAGCGAACGCCTGCGTACGGACGAGGCCTTCCGCAAAACCCTGCAAACCCAGCTTCAGCAACTGGCTCCCAATCAGATCGGGCGGTACGGACAATTGCAGGAATGGCTGGAAGACAAAGACGATACCACCAATCACCACCGCCATGTGTCGCACCTCTGGGGCGTACATCCGGGCGATGACATTAGCTGGGAAAAAACGCCCGACGTGATGAAGGCTGCCCGGCAGTCGCTGCTGTACCGGGGCGACGAAGGTACGGGCTGGAGTCTGGCCTGGAAAATCAATTTCTGGGCTCGTTTTCGCGAGGGCGAACACGCTCTGCAACTCGTCAAAATGCTGCTGCGGCCGGTATCCGGAGCGGGTGGTTCGTACGTCAATCTCTTCGATGCTCACCCGCCGTTTCAGATTGATGGCAACTTTGGCGGCTCGGCGGGAATGGCCGAAATGCTATTGCAAAGCCATAGTTCCGGTATCGACCTGTTGCCCGCGTTACCCGCGGTACTGGCCGAGGGAAGCCTCCGGGGAATCCGGGCCAGGGGTGGTTTTGAGCTGGATTTTTCCTGGAAACAGGGTAAGCTGACGACGGTAACGGTCCGTTCGCTGGCCGGGCAGCCCTGCGTTTTACGGTATGGCTCGAATGAAGTGCAGTTCATGACGGAAAAGGGCAAAGCCTATAGCTTCAACGGCAAGCTGGAAAAGCAGAAGTAAAGCGTTTCAGCCAGCCGTACATAACCATCCGTCCAGCCCGCGTGGACCGGACGTACTTCCCCTTTGGAATCGATGTATTCAAAACTCATCCTACTGAGTCTGTTCCTGACCTTCACGGCCAGAGGGCAGTCGCGAAAAGAAATTTCCCTGCAGGCGAACTGGCAGTCCACCGCCACGGACGATACCACGGCACACCCGGATTTTTACCGAAGTGACTTCAAGGCTCAGTCCTGGAAAATCGTACAGGTGCCCCACAACTGGGATCAGTACGGCGGCTATCGTCGGAAAGTCAACGGCAATCGCTACGGCGTGGCCTGGTATAGAAAGACATTTACGGTACAGGAAACCGGAGCAGGGAAACGATTCTTTCTGTTTTTTGAAGGCGTAGGGTCCTACGCAACTATTTGGCTCAATGGAAAAAAAATAGGCTACCACGCCGGAGGACGGACTTCGTTCACGCTGGATGTTACAGATTTCATCCGTCTTAACAATCAAACCAATCTACTGGCCGTACGAGCGGATCACCCCGATCAAATTCAGGACTTGCCCTGGGTGAGCGGGGGGAGTTCCAGCGAGCGGGGTTTCTCGGAAGGCTCCCAGCCAATGGGCATTTTTCGTCCGGTACAGCTAATCGTGACCCGTGACGTACGTATTGAACCCTTTGGTGTACACGTCTGGAACGATACCAGTATTTCAGCCACGGCGGCAAAACTGCACGTTCGCAGTGAAATCAAAAACTACGGTACCCGGCCCCGTACCCTGACGGTCGTGCAGCAACTGCTGGATCGCTCGGGCAAAACCGTAACCAAAGTCGAGCAGCAACTGAATTTAAGAGCCGGAGAAACGGTAACGCTTGCGTCACCAGATCTTTCCGTGTCGCGTCCGCAGCTCTGGTCACTCGAGCAGCCGTACCTCTAGCGGCTCGTGACGCAGGTACTGGAACAGGGCCAGCGAATCGATGAACTGACCACACCCTACGGCATCCGACGGGTGAGCTGGGATTTGAGTCCCAACGCGAAAACCCGCTTACGCATCAACGGCCAGCGGGTCTTCATCAATGGCGTAGCCGAGTACGAACATTTGCTGGGCAGCAGTCACGCGTTCAGTGAAGAACAAATTCGCACGCGGGTACGTCAGGTCAAAGCCGCCGGATTCAATGCCTTTCGTGACGCCCACCAGCCCCATAACCTTCGCTATCATCCGTACTGGGACGAGGCCGGAATTCTCTGGTGGCCGCAAATGGCCGCTCACATCTGGTACGATACGCCAGCTTTTCGCCAAAATTTCAAACAGTTGCTGATCGACTGGGTGAAAGAGCGGCGAAACAGTCCGTCGATCATTCTCTGGGGACTCGAAAATGAAAGTACGCTCCCCGAGGATTTCGTCCGGGAATGCAGCGACCTGATCCGGCAACTGGACCCGACGGCTTCTTCCCAGCGAAAAATCACGACCTGTAATGGCGGGAAGGGTACCGACTGGGACGTGCCGCAGAACTGGACGGGTACCTACGGCGGCGATCCCCAGCAGTACGGCGAAGACCTGAAACGGCAGATTCTGGTGGGTGAATACGGGGCCTGGCGAACCATCGACCAGCATACGGAAGGCCGTGGCGTATTCAGCGAAAACCGCATGACGGACCTGATGGAAACCAAAATCCGGCTGGCCGAATCGGTACGGGATCGCACGGCCGGGCATTTTTTCTGGCTGCTCAATTCGCACGACAATCCCGGTCGCGTACAAGGCGGCGAAGGGCTGCGGGAACTGGACCGAATCGGCCCCGTGAATTACAAAGGGCTGTTCACGGCCTGGGAAGAACCGACGGATGCCTTTTACCTGTTCCGGTCCAACTACGCTCCCAAAGAAACCGAGCCGATGGTCTACATCGTGTCGCATACCTGGCCGAACCGCTGGACGACGCCGGGCAGGAAAGATAGCCTCATCGTTTACTCCAATTGCGATGCGGTGGAACTCTTCAATGACGTGAACCACCGTTCGCTGGGTCGGAAAACGCGGCAAGGGGTAGGGACGCATTTTCAGTGGGACGGAGCCGACATTCAAACGAATACCCTCTACGCCGTAGGATACGTCAACGGCAAAGCAGTAGCCACGGACGTGGTGGTCCTGAATCATTTGCCCGAAGCTCCGCATCTTTCGGAAGTAACCGGGAAAGTAACGGCCGCCCCCACGTCTGTACTCCGCTACCTGTACCGGGTCAATTGCGGCGGACCGACGTACACCGATGCCCAGAAAAAGGTCTGGTACGCCGATCAGCGAAAGACGGAGACAAACGCCTGGGGTTCTACTTCCTGGACCGAACAGTATCCGGGAATGCCCGCCTTCTTTGCCAGTCAGCGACGAACGTTTGATCCCATTCGTGGTACGGCCGACCCCAAACTCTTTCAGACTTTTCGTTACGGACGTGACCAACTGGCCTATCACTTCAACGTTCCCGACGGCGAATACCAGGTGGAACTGTACTTCATTGAACCCTGGTACGGCACCGGCGGCGGACTCGATGCCACGGGCTGGCGATTGTTTGACGTCGCCATCAACGACGAGGTACGCCTTAAAAATCTGGACATCTGGAAGGAAGCGGGCCACGATGCTCTGCTGAAAAAAACGCTACGCGTACAGGTGCGGGGCGGGCAACTGACGGTTTCTTTTCCTCAGGTGCTATCCGCTCAGGCGGTCATCTCGGCTATTGCCATTGCGGCTCTGGATACCAAAGCTGTAATTACCCAGCAATCGAGCTCCATTCTGAAGAGTCTCCAAGGAAGCGTTGAATCCTGGCTGGATACGGGGGATGGGTTGTTCGCTGACGAATCCATTCGGGCCGTTTCGTTACCCCCTCATTTGTACGGAGCCACCTGGCTGAAACGGCAGCGAAACGAAGCCGTAACCGTACAGGTCACGGAAGCGGCGGATGTGTTTCTGGCTGTACCCGCGTCGGCATCGCCACTTCCCGGTTTCGAAACCACGGGCACGTTCCTGACGACCGATGAACCCCAGCAGTATTCGGTCGTTCGCAAACGAATGCAGGTGAATGAAAAACTGACGGTGGCGGCGGGCTCCTGGCTGGCCGCACTACCTGTGTACACCCTTGAACCCGCCTACGATCTAAAAGCGGCCACGAGTTACAAAGCCACGCAGGCCCAACCCGTAGGCCAAGGCGTGGGTAAGGAGGTCTTCCTCGACAAAGAGCGGATGGTCTTCAAAAAAGCCAGCGGTGACGTGTTGGAATGGACCCTTGCCGTGGGGGTGGCCGATACGTATTCACTCACGCTTAAGTACCATAATCCAGCTCAGAAAATATTAAAGGTGAGTGTCGAGTTGATCCTCAAAGACGGTACGGTGGTGAAGCCCGCCGAAACGCTGGAGCTGGAACCGTCCAAACCTGGAAAATGGACCTACGTCACTACGAATACAGGAACGATGATCAACGCGGGTACCTACACGCTGCGTCTGAAAACGCTGGATGCCGAGCAGTTATACCTGGATGCACTGGATGTTCAGTAAGGATAAGATGCTATAATTTGATGTAAGAATCATATAAATAATTCGGAAAGTGCTATGGTAACTTTGTGAGAAAGAATAGGGCAAAACCGGGAGTACTCCGAAGAATATAGCCTTTTCGTCTCTATTCGAAGGTGATTTGCCGGGGAAAAGGCAAAAATTGGGAAGCTGCGTACGGTACGGGCGGCAGAAAAGTAGACTTTATCAGGTACAGACCTCTACCGATTGTTATGAAAAATTTGCCTCTGATCGATCTTACGGTTATCGCTCTCTATCTGGGAGCCATGATTGCGGTAGGATTCTGTTTTTCACGGAAAAGCAAAAACGCGGAACAGTTCACCAAAGCCTCCGGCATGATCCCCGGCTGGGCCATTGGTATGTCGATCTACGCGACGTTTCTGAGTAGTAACACCTTTCTGGGTGTACCCGGCAAAGCTTTTGGCGGCAACTGGAATGCCTTCGTCTTTAGTCTATCCATGCCACTGGCGGCGTATACGGCCTCTCGTTACTTCGTTCCTTTTTACCGGCGAACGGGCGAAATCTCGGCCTATACCCACCTCGAACATCGTTTCGGCAGTTGGGCCCGTACCTACGCCGTCGTTTGTTTTCTGCTGACGCAACTGGCCCGAATGGGGTCCATCTTTTTCGGAATTGCTCTGAGTTTACAGGCCCTGACGGGGTATTCCATGGAAATGATCATGATCGTCATGGGAGTCAGTATCATCATTTATACCGTGATGGGAGGGATCGAAGCGGTTATCTGGACGGAAGTGGTACAGGCCGTCATCAAGACCCTCGGTGCCCTGATTATTCTGTACCTCATTATCCGGGAAATGCCGGGTGGTGTACCAAAAATCGTTGAAATCGGAAAGTCGTACGATAAATTTAGTCTGGGTACTTTCTCGCTGGATTTCACGCAGTCTTCCTTTTGGGTCGTTTTGCTGTACGGATTTTTCATCAACCTGAACAACTTCGGGATGGACCAGAATTACATCCAGCGATACCATACTACCTCCTCGGCCCGCGAAGCCTCCCGCTCGCTGTGGCTTTGCGTGGTGCTGTATATTCCGGCTTCGCTGCTGTTTTTTGTGATTGGTTCCTGTCTGTTTGCGTACTATGAAGCTCATCCCGAGTTATTGTTGGCCGTCAAAATGCAGGTAGCCCAGGAGCAGGCAACGGGTGGTACGAGCATGGCACAGGCTCTGGCTAACCTGAAACCTTCGGACTACGGCGACAAAGTAATGCCCCATTTCATGGTAACTAAAATCCCAACGGGGCTGGTCGGACTGATCGTTTCGGCGATCCTTTCCGCCGCAATGAGTACCATCAGTTCGGGGATGAATGCGTCGGCAACGGTATTTTCCGAGGACATTTACAAACGGTACATCAACCCGAATGTCAGCAGCAAACAAAGCCTGCGGTTGTTACACCTGGCAACAGTGGTGGCAGGTATGCTGGGGCTGGGAGCGGGGATCGCCATGATTGGCGTAAAGAGTATTCTCGACATCTGGTGGACGCTCTCGGGTATTTTCGCGGCGGGTATGCTGGGGCTGTTTCTGCTGGGAATTATCAGTCGGCAAACCCGTAACCATGAGGCTATTACGGCTACGCTGATCGGCATACTCGTCATTATCTGGATGACCTTTTCACCACATTTTCCTGAAGAATACGAATTTCTTCGCAGTCCCCTGCATCAGAATATGATCATCGTGATTGGTACCCTGGCGATCTTCCTGACCGGACTGCTGCTGACTCGATTTATACCCACGAAAATTTCTAAAAAACCCGTAGTCGTCTCCTTGCTGGCGGCTCTGTGCCTGTTGCTATAAAGACTTAAACATTTCTCCAAAACATGAAAACTACTACGAAGGGATTCATCCCCGTGATGCTTACGCCCTTTCAGAACGACGGTTCGATTGACTTTCCGGCTCTAACCAAACTGACGAATTTCTACCTGGAAGCCGGAGCCTCCGGCTTGTTCGCCAACTGCCTGTCCAGCGAAATGTTCGAACTGAACGATGAAGAACGGTTAGCTATTATCGCTCATGTGCTGGAAGTAACGCAAGGAGCCGTACCAGTGGTAGCGACGGGTACCTTTGGCGGACCCATTCCACAACAGGCCGAGTTTGTCAGACGGGTACACGACCTGGGTACCGATGCTGTGATTTTGATTTCGGGCTTACTGGCCGATGAGCAGGATTCGGATGAGGTGTTCAATGACCGCGTGACTGAATTGCTGAATCTGACCGAGCACATTCCGCTGGGTTTTTATGAATGTCCAGTACCGTATAAACGTCTGATTTCTCCGGAACAACTCAGGAGTTTCGTCGGCACGGGAAGGGTCATTTACCACAAGGATACTTGCCTGGATCTGAAGCAGGTGAAAGAAAAACTGAGTGTTACCGACAATGCCCATTTTGGCTTATACGATGCCTATATGGTTCACGCGGTGGATTCGCTTAAGGCTGGTTCGGCGGGGTTGTCTTGTATTCAGGGTAACTTTTCACCGGAACTCATCGTCTGGCTTTGTGAGAACTATGATTCTTCGGATGAGCAAGTACAGAAAGTACAACAATTTCTCATTGATAACATGGATGTGATGCACAACGTATACCCCATCGTTTCCAAATATTTTCTGCAAAAACGTGGACTTAATATTTCTACGTTTACCCGACGTAACGTAGGGGTTCTAACACCCGAGATCTACAAAGAAGTAGAAAATCTGTATTCGAATTATAGTCAGTTGAAGGAAGAACTCGATCTGAAAGCTGTGTATTAGTAGCTGTTTAATTTACGCGGTGTAAATACTTGCGTTTGTACTCTAATGGCGTAACACCCGTTACTTTTTTAAAGTGCCGGTAAAAGTTGGAAACGTTGTTGAATCCGCAGTCAAAACAAATGACTTCCGTCGGTACTTTATTCTCGACCAAAGCTCGACAGGCGTGACTAATTCGTATTTCGATTAAAAAGTCATAGTAGGTCTTATTGGTTAATAGTTTAAAGTACCGACAAAAGGAAGTGACACTCAAGTTACTGATGGACGAAATTTCTTCCAGCGTAATATCTTTTTTATAGTTCGTCAGTGTATACGCACAGACTTTATTTAATCGTTGCGTATCCATATCATTGGATTGATAAAACGCACTTTGACTACTTACAATAGCAGTATATTCGTCCGTCTCCGCTAAGGTTTTCAGAATCTTTAACAAAAGAATAATTTTATCGAGATCCGTTGCAGTAGTAGCGGCGTACATTAATTCGATCAGTTTTGCCTTTACTGCTCCGGTCATTACCATGCCGCGTTTGGCTTTCTCGTATAATTTAGGGATCAAATAAGCTTCTGGTAATTTTAATAAGTAATCGCCCAGGCAATCGGGTAAAAAATGAATGACAATCGCTTCCACGTTCAGCTCTGAATCGGACTGGTAGTACTCTTCCTTACAACGCCAGGTATGCGGTAAGTTTTCACCTAATAGTACAATTTCACCTTCCGAAAAGTTGCTGATGTTATCACCGATGAATCGAACACCTTCGCCTTTTACTACGTAGTGTAATTCCAGCTCGGGGTGGTAATGCCAAATCGTGCCAAAATTAGGTTTAATGTCGTGACGAATACTGAAGGAACTCTCCAGTTTTACGGGGACTTTATGAAATAGAGGCTTCATGTACGCAAGGCGTTAATCGGTTTTCTTAGAGGTTTAGCTTCGTCAGTAAGGAACTTAGTAGGATTGACTTGCAATCCTGTCAAATCTTGCCCTTCCCAGCTATTGATCAATTGAACAAAATACGCTCGCATTACTAAAATATTTTAGTAATGCGTTTTCTATAGTCGCATCTATAAGGAACTGAATTACAGAGCTATATGATCTTTCTTGTAAAAAGACTTTACGACTTTCGTTCAGAATAGCACCTGAAAACTTAAGCAAATGCAAATATAATAATTCAAATGAATTCTATGATAATTTCCTATAATAAGTTGATAAGAATTAGGACTGTTGTATGATTAGAAAGTGCAAAATTTGTACTATTCAAATATGTCTTGAGCGAAATATCTATAAAATCTTACGAGGTAAGCCGATTTAACCTATTGTATGGCTTAAGTAAGTATGAATTCATATTCCTATAAACTGCCCGATGGAGTAAGGGTGTTTATAAAAATAAAAGACTTTATGTAAGAGCTAAGGTAAGCAGTGTATTTCTTGTAGAAACTATTTTAATTGTATTGATTCAGATGAAAAAATTCTTTGTAACCATCGCAGTACTTGTGGGTATTAGTCTGGGCGTGAAAGCTCAGTCTACGCAACAGGATGCCGAAACCTATACCCGTACTATTACCAGACGAGCTGATAAAATTGTTGCCACATTACATACGCCTGATTCAATACAAGTACGAGCCATTATTGTTGACCAGTATCGGCAGTTGAATACAACGCATGACTTATACAACGCTCAGATTAAACAAATTAAAGCGGCAACGGATCTTTCCAAAGAAATACAAGAAGTTAAGATTAAACAGACTGAAGAACAGCGAATGAGAGCTTTAGAAAAAGCCCATTCTTTATATTTATCCAAGTTGGGAAAAGTACTTTCAGATCAACAGGTAGAGGCAGTGAAAGATGGTATGACCTATGGGGTATTGCCTATTACTTACAAAGGATACCAGGAAATGCTGCCGGAATTAACGGAGGATCAAAAAAAGCAAATACTGGCGTATTTAACCGAAGCTCGTGAGCGTGCCATGGATGCTGAGTCTTCGAATAAGAAACACGCTTGGTTTGGTAAATACAAAGGTAAAATTAATAACTACCTATCGGCTTCAGGCATTGATATGAAACAAGCCAGCAAGGCTTGGGAAGAACGTATTGCTCGAGAAAAAAATAAAGTTAATTAAGTAAAGACCTTCCCGCTATACTATGATGCTACTTCTTTACGCCTCAAACATCTTATGAAAAAAATTGTAAGGGTCATTTGTACATTATTACCCGGTTTTGTGGGATGTATAGACTATGCCTATGCAGATCCTAAACTCAAACAACCTACGGCTAGCAAAGCTTTGGTATTCATTCATACAACCGGTACCGTTCAGGATGCGAAAGGCATGCCTCTGGTAGGGGTGAGCGTGGCCATCAAGGGAACTAGTTCCGGTACTGTTACCGATGCAAAAGGGGTGTTCCGACTGAACCTGCCTACGGGTGAGGAGACCTTGATTTTCAGTAGCGTGGGCTATAAAACGCTGGAAGTAGCCGTAGCCAAACGGACGAACCTTCTGGTACAAATGGAAGATAATGATGCCGCACTCGACGAAGTTGTGGTAGTAGGGTACGGTACGCAGAAAAAGGTAAGTCTGACGGGGGCTGTTGCTCCGGTAGACATGAAAGCCATTCAGCAACTGCCAGTGGGTAGCTTGTCGGCGGCTTTGCAGGGCCAGTTGCCGGGCGTAAACGTCTCGGGGGGAACCGGACGGCCCGGCGATAATGGCGGGATAACTGTTCGGAACCCGATTGTACTGGCTAAAGATGGAGGAACGGTACGTCCCCTTTACGTCATTGATAACGTCGTTCGTACGGAAGATGATTTTAATGTACTGGATGCTTCGGAAGTAGAAGCCATTTCGGTACTGAAAGATGCCGCCGCTGCCATTTACGGTGCCCGTTCCAATCAGGGGGTGGTCGTAGTAGCCACCAAACGCGGAAAAGCGGGGGCTCCGAAAGTTAATTACAGCGGTTCCATTGGTTTTACGGATGCCATTCGTCTGCCCTCGATGATGAATGGGTATGAGCAGGCCACGTATCTGAACGATTATTACCGCACGCAGGGAAAACCAGCCAATGATCCGCTTTACTATACGCAGGACGAACTAGACCATTTTCGCAACAACAATTACAACTGGCTGGAAATGGCCTGGAAACCCGCAACACTAACCCGCCACGCGGTGAACGTCAGCGGAGGATCGGAGCGGGCTACGTATTACGCCGGGGTATCGTACAATTACCAGAATGCCAACTTCGACAATATCAATGCGAATAAATGGACGTTCCGGGCCAGTACGGACATAAAGGTTACCAAAAACCTGAGAGCCGGATTTATCCTGAGTGGAGACTTGTCGCAGCGTCGGATGTACTACCTGAAGCAGGGTGGAGAAAACGCCGAAAATGATAGGCGGGGGTTATTGTACACCTCTCAGTTCAATCCCCCGTACGTTAACGGTCTGCCCGTACTGCAACCCGGCGGCAACCAGAACAACCTGGAGTCGTTCCACTTTTTCGAAATTCAGCGGTCCGACAACTACACGGCGACCCGAAATACGGGCCTGAATGTGATGGCTAACCTGGAGTACGACATCCCCTTTATCAAAGGATTAAAGGCTCGGGTGTTGTATAGCAAAACCATGGACAACTCCTTCGGAAAGCAGTACGGTACCCGCTACAATGTCTATAACTTCAGTATGCTGGGCGAGCATCGGCACATCGTAGGCGGTGACATTGTGGGTAATCCAATTCCGTTGAAAAATGGCGACCAGATTCGTCTGAATCCGGGTTACGTGGATAGCTATCAGTTCAATGGCTACCTGAATTATGATCGCCAGTTTGGCAAACATCACGTGTCGGGGATTGCCTTTTTTGAGCAGTCGGAACGACATACGGATATGCTGGCCGGTTTGCGGGAAAACCCCATCATTGGCGGCTTAGACAACATGCGTTACGCCACGGGTGCCCAGACCGCCGAAGAAACCGAAACCGAGGCTGGAACACTGTCGTACGCCGGACGGATCAATTACAATTACGACGATAAGTACCTGGCCGAAGTAGCCCTGCGGTACGATGGTTCGACCAACTTTGCCCCCGAATATCGCTGGGGTTTCTTCCCTTCCCTGTCCCTGGGCTGGGTGCTGTCCGAAGAGCCCTTCTTTAAAAATGGTGTATCCTTTGTCGAATTTCTGAAAATCCGTGGATCCGTAGGTCTATCCGGTGGAGACGCTACCAAGCCCTACAACTGGTTGAACAGCTACTCCATTCAGGTGGGAAAAGGTGCCGTATTCGGTGGGAATAGCGATCGTCCCCTGGGAGTCGTGCCCAACAACATCATGGCTAACCGGGGCATTCGCTGGGATGACAATATGAAGTACAACGCCGGGATCGATGCTCAGTTTTTCAGAAACCGACTGTCGTTTTCGCTGGATGGCTTTTACGATCACCGCTACAACATGCTGACGGCCCTGTCTTCTTCCGTACCGCTGACGGTGGGGGCGACGTTGCCTTCCGAAAACTTCTCGATTGTCAATGGCTTTGGCTTCGAACTTTCATTGGGGTATTCGGACAAAATCAACAAAGACTGGTCGTATAAAATTAACACCTTCCTGGCCTGGAGTGATAACAAACGCATGCGGGTGGACGTGGAACGCGGCAAGCTGGGTACCTACGAAGACCCTACTGGCCGCTCAACCGATATGGGCTTACAGGGCTACGTGTACGAAGGCATGTTCCGTTCGCAGGAAGAAGTGGATCGGTACCTGGAAGCCAATCCCGGTTATACCATCTTCGGCGTCGTTCCGAAACCCGGAATGCTGTATTACAAAGACATTCGCGGTCCCAAAGATGCTTCGGGCCAGTTTACGGCACCCGATGGAAAAATCACGAAAGACGTGGATATGGACTTTCTGACGCCCAAGGAAGATAACCACTACAGCTTTGGTTTCAACGTAAGCACGACGTATAAATCCTTTACGCTGGCCGCAGTGATGGGGGGTAGCTTTGGTGGACAGGCCATGGTAGAAGGCTCCGCTCGTTCCCGGGCCCGTCCCACGGTAAACCGCCCTTCTTTCTGGACGGATCACTGGACGCCAGAAAACCCGAACGCTGCGTATCCCGATCCGTTCTACGAAGATTCGTACAGTGTGGCTTCGGCGTTCTGGTTTAGAAATTCCTTCAGCTTCGCCATGCGAAACCTGAATATCAACTACGCCTTACCCGCTCCTGTAGCTAAAAATATGGGAATCAGTAGCATGAGCGTGTTTCTGGTAGCGATCAACCCGATCAATTTTTACAATCCCTACACGTATAAAACGTATCAGGGAGCTTACGATTCCTATCCGACCATCCGGTCGTTTTCGCTGGGTCTGAATGTGGGTTTTTAATTGACGAACGAAATGAAAGGTATACATAAACTGATGGTGGCGGGTAGTCTGCTGGGTTTGATGACCAGCTGCGAGAAAGCTCTGGATAAAACCGACCTGGGTTCCACGCCGCCGGAACTGATTTACAACGATTCCACGCTGACGAACCTGAGCCTGAACTACCTCTACGATCAGAACCTACCCACCTGGGGCGGGACCTGGGGGACGTCCAGTAACTTATCAGACGAGTCTTACGGAGAAAGTAAATACTTTGAAGGAACCATTCAACCGAATGACGTAGCCGATTTTGGAACGGCCCTGAGCAATACCAACAACTACGCCAAAATCCGGCAGTTGAATATGTTTCTGGAAGAGGTCAGCAAAGGAGCCCTGCAACCGTCCACCAAAAACCGCATGAAAGCTCAGGCTTTCTTTTTCCGGGCCTGGCGGTATTTCGATCTGGTACGGATCTACGGGGGCGTACCCCTGATCTTAACGCCGCAGTATGCGGTAGGGGTAGAGGCCAAGGAAGGAACCTTTGTTCCCCGGAATACGACGACGGAAACCTATACACAGATTACGGCTGACCTGGATTCGGCGATGCGGTACCTGCCCAACACCTGGAATACCTCGGATTGGGGTCGGATTACGAAAGGAGCCGCCGCGGCCCTCAAGGCTCGGGTGCTGTTGTACGCGGCTAGTCCGCAGTTCAACCCCGGCGACGTCAAGAGCAAGTGGCAGGCGGCGTATGATGCCAGCGTACAGGCCAACGCGATTCTGACGGCCAGTGGTTACAAACTGAACGATTCATTTGATCAGCTATGGTTCCAGGAAGTGAATAATCCGGAAGCCGTTTTCATTACGGGTTTTAATACAAACTCGGGCGGTCAGTTGAACAAAAATAACGGATACGACAACTCGACCCGGCCCTCCTACACGGGCACGGGCGGTGGCTCGAACCAGCCTTCCTGGGAATTGGTCAAAGCTTTCCCGATGCTGGATGGTAAGAAGCCCGGCGAATCGTCGAAGTACGCGTATTCGGATACGCTATTCTACAAAAACCGGGATCCTCGTTTTGGAAAAACCATTGCCTACAACGGTGCCACTTGGCCCTTAAATGGTAATACAAACTACCGGCTCTGGACGTATTTTGCCGGCGGAAAAACCGTCGAGCAACGGGCTAGTAACACGGGTTTTTACACGCGGAAAGCCATTAACCCCAGCCTTGCGATTGGTGAAGTACAATTCGCGGGTACGGACTGGATGGAAATTCGCTTTGCCGAAGTGCTGCTGAATCTGGCGGAAAGTGCGGTAGGGGCAGACCGACTCGACGACGCCTACACGCAATTGAAAGCCATTCGGAAACGGGCCGGGATCGAAGCCGGTACCAATGGTTTGTACGGATTAAAGGAAAACATGACCCGGGCTGAGCTCTTTGAGGCCATTCTGCACGAACGGCAGATTGAGTTTGCCTTCGAAGGAAAGCGTTTCTGGGATCTGCGACGCTGGAAACTGATCGAAAAAACGCTGAACGGTAAACGTCGTACCGGAGTAATTATTAACCTGAAAACGACGGGCGTTCCCGCTGATTTCGCGACTACTCGTAATGACGTCAACTTGGACGAGGCGTATCGAAAATACTTTACGATCTCTTTCAAGGATATGGATACGCGGTATACGATCAACTGGAAGCCGGAATATTACTTCTTCGCCATTCCGCAGTCGGCGATTGATAATAACCCGAGACTCATCCAGAATAATACCTGGGGCGGATCTTTCGATCCGGTTCAGTAGGAAGAAATTTCAACAAGAACAAACAACCCGGAAGCCTCAGGCTTTCGGGTTGTTTGTTTAGAGGGCTTGTATGGAGGAGGCTTTCCGGGTTACGGTGCATGGCATAGGGGGACAAAGGATTTTACCCCTTTCCCGGATTTATAATTTCGTGAATTAAAAATTCACAACAGATGGGTTCCTGATTACAAATCAGGAACAGCGAGAACAGCAAAGGAATATGAGTTAGTAGAGACTAACCCCGGAGGGGTTTAAGTTGATTAGCCATGGGTTACACCCATGGACATCATTAAGGCTTCATGATTGCTCCATAGAGTGTACAACTAGCAATTTTTTTGCATAAAATAGCTCCACGCTGAAAACGAAGCAACCGCTTTTAATAAATTCACCCACTACTTGACTTACACGAATTCCCCAAGGATATGAAAACACTTCTTCGGCATGTCTTGATCCTATCGGTACTAAGCGTCCCTACGGCGTATGGTCAACTAACGAACTATCAGGTTTGGAACGGGCAGAGCAATGGTCAGCTCGTCTTACGTCGCTGGCAACAGGAAGGAAAAAATTATTACTGGATGGTCAATCCGAAAACGCTGGAAACCTCCATCGCACCGGACGTGGTCGTACAGCCGCTGGAACCGCAGGCTGTTTCCCGTACCATTGCAGGTACGGCCTACGGTCGGGCGTTGAAGCAGGAGCAGTTGCGGGAAGGACCTTTACAGGACGCCGGTATTGAGCGTACGAACGTCAATGAAAAAGGCTTTAGCCTGACGATGGATTTATGTCCTTCTCACAAACCCTTAACCCGTTCCGTATTCGAAGACTTAATCGCTGCCTTCGAGCCCGAAGAGAAACCCATCCCGCTTACCATCACCATCACCGGACTCTGGATTCAAACCCACGAAGATGACCTGGAATGGCTGAAAACCCTCGAAAAACGCGGTGACTTACGCATCACCTGGGTGAACCATTCCTTTCACCACTACTTCAATCCGAAGCTACCCCTGACCCGCAATTTCCTGTTAAAAAACGGGACAAACATTCAGGATGAAGTGCTACTGAATGAACAGGCCATGATTACCCACGGATTACTGCCTTCCATCTTCTTTCGTTTTCCTGGACTAATTTCTGACCGATCCATTTTTGATGAAATCCTCAAGCTGGGTTTGTTACCGCTCGGAAGCGACGCCTGGCTGGCGAAGGGGCAATTGCCCCAGAACGGGAGTATCGTTCTCATTCATCCGAACGGCAACGAACCCATCGGTATAGCCGATTTTGTGAAACTGGTGAAAAGCAAAGCCTCCTCGATTCGTAAAAAAGATTGGCTGCTGTATGATTTGCCCGCCAGTCTGTCAAAATGAATCGTTTACTCCACACTCAACGCGTACACGGCAAAGGAGGCCAGCCAGTGTTCACCACCGTAATTGCCCGCCGCCACGTGTGGCAAAGTCTTGCTGAGGTGTTCGCTAGCACTGTCGAGTAGTAGCTGACGACGCTTATCCTGTTTCGGCAAGGCGGAAGCAATGCCCTTCATGCACCAGGCCCGGCTCAGGCAAAGACCATCGAGGTGAACGATGGAGTAATCCGTACGGTCGCTTACGAAAGGAAGCTTGGTCACCGTGTTCAGACTTTCCTTGCTTAAGTAGCGATCGAACCAACCGATAAAATCCTTGGCCGGTAAAACCCGACGCATCAGGTCGCAGACTTCCAGCGAAGGCGAAAGGAAATCCGTACCGTCGGGTTCCTGATAACCCGGTGCATTGGTATTGCCGCCGTAGTAATCTTTGCTTCGCTGAATGATCAGTTTTTCAAACGCCGTATCCTTGACGGTTCGGGCGTAATCCAAGGCAAACACCAAACCAAAGGCCGTATTGGGGTGCACGCCCGTGCGATTGGGGTAGGTTTGTTTGGGCAGAAAGTTTTTCCAGAGCGTCAGGATTTTGGCCGTGAGCGGCTGAAGATTCTGGTGCCAGACTTTGGCCTGCGGGTCGTTCCAGGTTTGCAACTCTTCGTCCAGCTTCAGCAACCAGGCCCAGCCGTAAGTACGTTCAAAGCCTTTCGCCAATTTGTAGGTATCGAAATACGCCGCTTCTGCCTGCAAGCGTGAGGCCTGAAAACTCGAATCCAGTACGGCTCGAATAGCCGACTGCTCGGGCAAGGTTGGAAACGTTTTCAGCAATCGTACGAGCATCCAGTGTCCGTGTACGGAGGAATGCCAATCCAGACAACCGTAGAAGGAAGGGTGTAATTGCTGAGGCGTTAGTTGGAGATCCGACTCAAATTCGTACGTATGATTGGGCTTGTTGGGGAGTACCTGCGTGATACAATGCAGGGGTAGGCTCGCTAAATGGGAAGCCTGAGCTTCGGTTAAAGAAGGGGTCTGAGCCAGCACCTGACCACTCATCGCTAGACCGGCCAGGAAGATACCGTATTTCATTGCGTTCATTGAGGAAAAGAAACGGGCCCCAAAAGCGGTTGCCCGGATTCGTTACAAGTTATCACCGTAACGAATCCGGGCAATGCGGCAATGAATAAAATCAGATCGTTGAAGGTAAAAATGGTTGTCGGTTGAACGTTTTGCGACTGGCTACGCCACTCATCCGGTCCTCACACATAGGCGGACGAGCGTAAAAAACTAACGAGAAGCTTTTGCGGACTGGGTAGTTGGTGGCGTTTGTTGAGCTGCCTGAGCGTTACGATTGGGTTTATAAATAGCACCCGTGGCAAAATCAACAATGAGTCCCGGCCAGAATAAAATAATATCGGCAATCAGGGCACCGGTACGAACGGCTCGTTGGGGTTCACCCGCTCCCGGTTTCCGTCGTTGATGATCGGTGATGCGTCCGCCAAAAACGGTGGCACAACTGCTCAGCGAGCCGGTAAGCGTAAGGGCACACAGTCCCAGTACAAGGTACTTTTTGAGGGCTTTCATGGTAAACAAAACAATTTCAGGTTGAAGGAAACAGGGGGATAATCTCCGGTTCAAATCTCTTGAAGTGGCGGCCTTTCAGGGAGATTTTTGCCAGCGACTTTACAAAAGTGGCTCTATACCCTCGGCCATTCCAGAACAAGCCGAACCAGATGCCAGCAATACGGACTGAAGTGTATAAAACGGAGAATGAACCGTAGAAGCTACGGAGGCTAAGAAAGCAAAAACCCCGGATCCATTCCTGTTTAGGTAATGGATCCGGGGTTCTAAAAAAAAAAACGAAATAGGACTATACCCAGTCTACGCCCTTGCGTAACCAGGCCAGCGTCTGAGCTTCGGCACTGCCCGGCTCGGGGTGATGATCGTATTCCCAGCGGGCCAGGGGAGGTAAACTCATGAGAATGGATTCCGTACGACCGTTGGTTTCCAAACCAAATTTGGTACCCCGGTCATGGACCAGATTAAACTCGACGTACCGACCCCGCCGCAGGAGCTGCCAGTCGCGTTGAGCTTCGGTATAGGGTTCATCCCGGTGTTTTAACATCAGGCTGGTATAAATCGGAGCGAATGATTCGCCAATGGCTTTCGTAAATGCAAACAGGTGTTCTTTGCTCTGCGTATCGGAGGGTTTCAAATAATCATAGAAAATTCCCCCAATGCCCCGCGTTTCGTCGCGGTGCGGCGAAAAGAAATAGTCGTCCGCCCAATTCTTAAATTTAGGATAGTACTCCAGCGAAAAACGGTCACAGGCTGCTTTCAATTGCTGATGAAACCAGCGGGCGTCCGCTTCATTGACGTAATGGGGGGTCAGGTCGATGCCCCCGCCAAACCAGCAGCTTCCCGTCGAAAGCTCAAAATACCGGACGTTCATGTGAATGATAGGTACATTCGGATTCACCGGATGTTGTACGATCGAAACGCCCGTTGCAAAGAATTCCGTCCCTTCTTCGACACCCAGAGAAGCCCGCATCTTGGGATGGATTTCACCCGATACCGCGGAAAAACCTACGCCTCCTTTTTCGAGTACGGCTCCATCGGCAATGACCCGCGAGCGACCGCCGCCGCCGCCGGGACGTTCCCAGTGATCTTCCCGGAACTGGGCCTTCCCATCGGCTTTTTCCAGCTCCTGGCAGATGTGATCCTGTAATCCCTTGAAGTACTCGGAAATCTGATGTTTATCAATCATGCGTTTAATTAAAATTCAGGGTACTGTCGGGCCGGGGCTCCACGATGGGGGGAGCAAAGAGATCTTCCAGCGAATCATTTTCAAAGTAATTCGTAGTATCACTTTGAATCGGAGCGTACCAAGTCTGGCAGGATTTATATTCCTTCGTAACAATCAGGTTCAACTCCTGTTCGGTCGGGAACGGTTTAAGCGTATACGCCCCGCTATTCAGAATACGCAGCATGAAATCCTTGTAAATGGGCAGGGCCGTTTGAGCCCCTTCCCCGCGTCGACCTTTAAAGTGAATACTTCGGTCATCGCCCCCGACCCAGACGCCCGTTACCAAATCGGTCGTTACGCCCATGAACCAGCCGTCGGAATAGTTGGATGTGGTACCCGTCTTACCCCCAAAAGAATCGTACAGCGTCTGCCGCGATACGCCTTTAGGATTGAATTGCCAGAGCAGTCGCGATGAAGTACCACCACCCGTGATACCGCCTTGCAACATGTTACGCAACAGGAAAGCTGATTCCGGACGAATTACCTGCGTGCGGTTTTTCACGGCGGTATCTTTGAAGTCGGCCAGTACTTCGCCATCGCGATCTTCAATGCGGATGACGAGTTGCGGCTCAATCCGGAACCCACCGTTGAGGAACGTAGCGTAGGCCTGCACCATTTCGTACAAAGACACATCCTCCGAACCCAGACCTACCGAAGGAACGGGCTGAATCCGGCTCTTGATTCCCAGCTTATGGGCGTACATGGCTACCGTATCGGGCGTAACCAGATCCGTTACCTGGGCGGCCACCGAGTTGATGGAACGGGCCATGGCTTCGCGTAACGTCATGTCACGATAGGTGAAATAGCCTTCCGCATTTTGGGGGGACCATTTTTTGACTTCGCCCTTTTCCTCGTATACTTTCGTAAAAGGCTGATCTTTCACCTGATAACAGGGACTCAAATTCCGGGGGCCATCAATCGCCGAGCAGTACATAATCGGCTTAAAGGTCGATCCCGGCTGACGTTTGGCCTGCCGTACGTGATCGTACTTGAAATAATTGTAGTCCAAACCACCTACCCAGGCCTTGATGTAGCCCGTTTGGGGATCCATGGCGAACATGCCCGCCTGTAACATCCGTTTGTAGTACGACAGAGAATCTAGTGAGGAAAACTCCTGTTCGGTCCGGGTAATCTGCGGTTCGTCGTCGGTCCGGGCTTTGTCATTCCAGGCAAAAACGCGTACCGGATGCTTTCTATTTTTCAGGTAATACCAGACAGAATCGGGCTGATTAGGGTACCGTTTGGCCAGGGCCTTGTAGGCTTCCGTGCGTTTCGCTGCGGAGTCCAGGAAGTTAGGGATTTCCTGACCATTCTCGTAAATCCAGGGATTACGTGAGCCCCAGTGTCCTTTGAATTCCCGCTGGGTTTTCCGCATGTTGCTAACCAATGCCTTGATGGCATCCGACTGCATGCGGGAGTCGATCGTCGTGTAGATTTTCAGACCATCGGTGTACAAATCAACGCGTTCGTCGTTGGCTTCGGCCCACTTGGCTACGGCTTCGGCAATGTATTTCTTGAAATAGCCTTCGTAACCCACGGCTTCTTCTTCCTGCAGTGCTTTTTCGCGGTCGGTACGCACGCCCAGATCAAGGCCTGCGATGGAATCCGACTGAGCGGCGGTCAGGTAACCGTACTTGGCCATTTGAGCGAGTACTACGTTCCGGCGTTCTTTGGATCGTTCCGGATTCAGGAACGGGTTATAAGTGGTCGTTGCTTTCTGAAGTCCCACCAGTACCGCACCTTCCTGCACACTCAAATCCTGGGGTTGCTTGCCAAAATATACGCGGGCCGCCGTCCGGATTCCGTAGGTGTTGGAACCAAAATCGACCGTATTGAAGTACATCAGCAAAATGTCCTGTTTGGAGTATTGCCGTTCGAGTTTCATGGCCGTAAGCCATTCCTTCGACTTAATGACAAATAGACCCAAAACCGGAATGGAGCCGAGCAAACCTTTACGGCCAATGCCCTGCTTCTTACGAATCTTAAAGAGGTTTTTCGCGACTTGTTGGGTAATGGTCGAACCACCCCCGCGTTGATTACGCGTGAGAACTCCGTATGCCACACGACCCATAGCCGGCCAGTCAATACCGCCGTGCTCATAAAAGCGGGCATCTTCGGTAGCAATCAGGGCATCGACGATGTGTTTGGGAAGTTCATCGAAGTTCCGTACGGGCGTACGGTTTTCGGTGAAGAAGCGACCGATGGGTTTACCATCCGCCGTGTAAATTTCGGAGGCTACGGCCAGGTCAGGGTTGGCGAGTTCTTCGGTACTGGGCGTTTCGCCGGTGAGGTACAGGAAGTTCGTTTCCAGTACAAACCAGTAGACCAACAGCAGTACGACGAGATTGATACCAAAACTGGCAATGCGGCCCGGCCAGGGATGTTTCCGGCGGAATGCTCGATACGGAGCCCGAACCCGGTGTAACCAAAAGTCGGATACGTTGGTTTCGAAGCGTACATAGGGCTGTCCGATGATTCGTGCCAGCAGCATACGAATCAGACTCCAGAGCTTACTAAAGATCCAGACGAAGGGAAACGTAATGATTTTCCAGAGCGTACTGAAAAAGACGCGTATTTTTTTCATGCGTGCGTAATAGACCTGCCAATGGGCGGATGGGGCGAAGTTAAACACTTCCCAGCAAAAAATAAGCCCTTCCGATATTAACTCGGAAGGGCTTATTTTTATTTTATTCGCCAGGGGCGTTGATTTTCTTAGGCTTCAGCAGGGCTGCAAAATTCTTCGAAAACCATTTCCAGGTGCTGAGCAATCACTTCAGCGGGACGACCTTCAATGTGGTGACGCTCGACGAAGTGTACCAATTCACCGTCTTTGAACAACGCAATCGCGGGTGAACTGGGGGGATAAGGTAACGTGTACTCCCGAACTTTCGCTGTAGCTTCCATATCCACACCTGCAAAAACCGTCGCTAAACGATCAGGTTTGAACTGAGAGTTATTCACTGCGTATTTCACACCGGGACGAGCCGTGCGGGCCGAGCAACCACATACGGAGTTGATGAATACCAGCGTAGTACCTTCTTCGGCTTCTGCCATCGTTTGGTCTACTTCCTGAGCCGTGTGTAATTCTTTGAAACCACCTTCCGCGATATCCATTCGCATCGGTAGTACTAATTCAGCAGGGTACATTGACATTGCTTGATGATTTATTAAGTGATTAGACTTTTATTGGTTGATCGTTGCTGGTTGTTTGTTAATGGTTGTTACTAGTTGCCTGATTTACTAACAACAAACAACCTAAAACTATAAACCATGCTACATGAATCCTAACTCCAATTTGGCGACGTCGGACATCATGTCCTGACTGTAGGGAGGATCGAAGGTCAATTCCACGGATACGTCGGATACGCCTTCGATTTCGCGTACTCGCTGTTCTACTTCTCCCGGAATTTCACCCGCGGAAGGACAAGCCGGAGAAGTGAGCGTCATGAGTACATAAACATTATTAACCGGAAAGATTTTAATGTCATAAATCAGACCCAGCTCATAGACATCCACAGGAATTTCAGGGTCATATACGGTTTTCAGGGCAGCTACTACCTTGTCCCGTAATTCGGATTCAGTCATTTTTAGTTTTCAGTTTATGGTTTTCAGTTTTCAGTAGCTTGCGTTTCAGTTTTCTCGTATAAACTGAAAACTGCCAACCGAAAACTGAAGACTAATCAGTTCTTCTGTAAGGCACTAAACGCCAGACCGTAGGTTTTCATTTGCTTGACCATGGAGGCCAGACCGTTGGAGCGAGTTTGGGCCAGGTGTTGCTGTAAACCTACTTTTTCCATGAAGTACAGATCGGAATTGACGATTTCATCGGGTGTATGACCCGAGTATACCCGCACCAGCATAGAAATCAGACCTTTGACGATAATTGCGTCGGAGTCAGCCGTAAAGATAACCCGGTCGCCCTGCAGTTCTGCGTGGAGCCATACCCGGCTCTGACAGCCTTTGATGATATGATCCTCAGTCTTATACTGCTCGTCCAGAGGCGTCAGTTTTTTGCCGAGGTCAATGATGTATTCGTATTTCCCTTCCCAATCGTCGAACAATTCAAACTCTTCGATGATCTCGTCCTGGGTTTCGTTAATCGTCATATCTGGTAGTTGTTGGTTGATAGTGGTTGGTAGTTTTAAGTTGATCGAATCAGTGGAAACCATCAACGAACAACCAATAACCATCAACTAAGTTACGCCATGAGCTTTTTCACTCGCTGCAAACCGGCGACTAATTTATCGATTTCTTCCATCGTGTTGTACATCGCAAACGAGGCACGAGTCGTTCCAAGAATGCAGAAACGGTCCATAACGGGTTGCGTACAGTGGTGACCCGTCCGCACGGCAATGCCCTGCTGATCGAGAATGATACCAATGTCCTGATGGTGCACACCTTCCAGTACGAAAGACAGTACCGAAATCTTTTCCTTCGCCTGACCAATCAGCCGAATGCCGTCTATCTGACCAATCTGCTCGGTCGCGTATTGTAACAACTGATGTTCGTAAGCCGCGATGTTCGGTTTGCCAATCTTGGTGATGTAGTCAATCGCCGCTTTTAGGGCTACGACATCGGCGATATTGGGGGTACCGGCTTCGAATTTGTAGGGCAGATCGTTATACGTCGTTTTCTCGAACGTTACTTCCTTGATCATTTCCCCGCCGCCCATGTACGGAGGCATGGCTTCAAGTAAAGCCCGTTTTCCGTACAGTACACCCAGTCCGGTCGGACCATAGATTTTATGAGCCGAAAGAGCGTAGAAATCGACGTCCAGATCCTGCACATCGATGTCAAGGTGGCTACTGGCCTGGGCTCCGTCGATCAGAACCACGGCACCCACCGCGTGAGCTTTGGCAATGATTTCCTTGACGGGGTTGACCGTTCCCAGTGAGTTGGAAGCGTGGTTTACCGCTACAATCTTCGTACGTTCGGAGAGCATACCCTCGAACGTGTAGAGATCGAGTTCACCATTTTCCAGTACGGGAATAGCCCGGATGGTCAAGCCTTTTTCGCCTGCCAGCATTTGCCAGGGGACAATGTTGGAGTGGTGCTCCAATCCGGAAATAATGATTTCGTCGCCTTCTTTGAGAAAGTGCCGTCCGTAGGTCTGAGCCACGAGGTTGATGCTCATGGTTGTACCTGACGTGAAGATGATTTCTTCCGCCGAAGGAGCGTTCAGAAAATCCCGAACGGCCCGACGAGAGGCTTCAAAATCAGCCGTCGCTTTTTCCGCCAGCGTGTGAATACCCCGGTGAATATTGGCATTGTAGCCCCGGTAGTAATTCATCAAGGCTTCAATCACCGGAATCGGCTTTTGCGTAGTCGCGGCGTTATCGAAATAGACCAGCTTACGGCCATTGATTTCCTGATCCAGAATCGGGAAGTCGGCTCGTATGCGTTCGATGTCAAAAGGAATCGTGGAGGTTGTGGTCATCATGGTGGGAATCGTTTCTCCGTCAATCTTAGATATAATCAAGATTTTGGGAAAAGAGTTTCGGTTGGGCGAGGAAACTACGCATTCACTTTCGGAAAAAAGCGAATCTAAAAAAACGACCGAAACGAAGGGTGAATAACACAAGCCATCGTTTCGGTCCGTTTGTTACTGTATACCTGTAGATTATACTTCGCCTACTTTTTTGGCGAGGGCTGTTTCCAGGTACTCGCGAATGGCCGGAATTTTGATTCGTTCGACCACGTCTTCGGCAAAGGCCAGCATCAGCAGAGCCCTTCCTTTTTCTTTGGGAACTCCGCGGGATTGCAGGTAAAAAAGAGCCTCTTCGTCCATCTGACCCGTCGTCGTACCGTGCGAACACTTTACGTCATCGGCGTAGATTTCCAACTGGGGCTTGGTATTCATCGTAGCTTCGGGAGAAGCCAGCACATTCTTACAGCTCTGGTAGGCGTTGGTTTTCTGAGCATCCTCGCGTACGAAGATTTTGCCGTTGAAAACACCCGTAGCCTGATCAAAGATGATGCCTTTGTACAATTCGTTCGAGTACGAATTCGGCATGGCGTGATCAACTAGTGTGTGATTATCGATGTGCTGTCTGCCATTGGGCAGGTACAGACCGTTCAGGTGAGCTTCTACGTGTTCACCGTTCAGTACCAGATTCAGGTTGTTACGTATCCAGCCGCCGTTGAGCGTTACCGTGGTGTCGTGCGTCTGACTGGCCCGGCTATGCTGTACCTGCGTAGTGCCGATGTGATAGGCTTTCTGCGTTTCGTCCTGAACCTTGTAGTGATCAAAATGAGCTTCTTCACCCACGAATGCTTCGGTCACTGTATTGGTAAAGGAAGAAAACTCACCCAGCGTACGGAATGATTCTGCCACTTTCACTTCCGCCCGATCCCCAACAATAATTAGGTTACGGAGCTGGATGGCTACATTCTCGGTACGGGCGTCGGAAATGAAACGAAGAATAATCGGCGTTTCAACCACCTTACCTTTGGGTACGTAAATAAACGCTCCATTCTGAGCAAACGCCGTATTCAGAGCCGTGAAGGCATCTTTGGAATCATCGGCGTACTGAGCAAAATGTTTTTCTACCAGTTCGGGATACTTTTTGTATCCTTCGGTGAAGGGCAGAATCTCTACTTCTTCCGACGGCGAAACAATCGTCGAAAGCTGAGGCTGATACTGTCCGTTTATAAAGTAAAGAATATTTCCTGCCAGGTTCGGTATTTGGAGGGAAACCAGATCGTCGTCCGTAATAGAGGCCACCGGCGTAATATTAAATGCCTGATTGACCAGATTTTTGACGTTCGAATATTTCCACTCTTCGTGCTTGATCGTTGGGAATCCCAGTTGCTCAAAATGCATCAGGGCCTGCCGCCGCCGCTGGTGTAGCGAGCTGCGACTTTCGCCGTTCATACGCGTTTCATTCAACTGAAACTCGGCAATCAACTGGGCTTTAAAATCAATCGGAGTAGTCATTAAAGTTGGTGGATCGTCATTCGTAACGAATTCGAATGAATAACACGTTTAGAAATAAACTCGACGAAAGCGTACGCTTGGGCTAGACCAGAGCATCCACTTCTGCCTTGATCCAGTCGTAGCCTTTTTCTTCCAGTTCCAGAGCCAGTTCTTTCGTGCCGGATTTCACGATACGGCCTTTGTAAAGCACGTGTACGAAGTCAGGAACGATGTAATCGAGTAAGCGTTGGTAGTGGGTAACGACAATGAACGAACGCTCCCCATCGCGTAGGGTATTTACGCCTTCGGCCACAATACGCAGGGCATCGATGTCCAGACCGGAATCCGTTTCATCCAGGATGCCCAGTTTGGGTTCGAGCATCGCCATCTGGAATACTTCATTGCGTTTTTTCTCACCGCCGGAAAAGCCTTCGTTGAGTGAACGGCTCAGCAGAGACTGATCGATATTGACCAGTTTCATCTTTTCCTTCATGCGTTTGAGGAAGCTGACGGCATCCAGGGGTTCCTCGCCCCGGTATTTACGAATTTCGTTGAGAGCCGTTTTTAGAAAGTTCGTCGTCGATACGCCGGGAATTTCTACCGGATACTGAAATGCGAGAAAAATGCCTTCTGCGGCCCGTTGTTCGGGAGCTAGTTCCAGCAGATCTTTGCCATCAAAATTGACGGTGCCTCCGGTTACGTCGTAGTCTTCGCGTCCGGCCAGTACGGAGGCCAGCGTACTCTTGCCCGAGCCGTTGGGTCCCATAATGGCGTGAACTTCACCGGGTTTCACTTCGAGATTGATGCCTTTCAGAATCTGCTTCTCTCCAATGGATGCCTGAAGGTTCTCTATTTTAAGCATAGCTGCTATGTCAAGGTAAATGTTTCAAAGTGCAAAGGTACAGGTTCTTCCGCAAAAGAATGCTGTATGTGAAGGGATAACTTGCTTTTCAACGGATTGGTTCTCTTTGGGAAAGGGAAGAAAAAGGGATTTGAATTTTTTTTCTGGGTTTAAACGAAATAGGGCCTGTTTTGGCACGAAAGGCCGAATTTCTTGTTTTTGAAGTGTCCGGTAAGCCTCTATCTTGCGGGCCGAGTAATTGAGTTTTGCGGGAGTAGCGTTCGATTAATGGGTAGATCAAGCCCGTATTTACGGATGCAATCGGCCGACAACCCTCCCGGAGCAAAACCCCAAACAAGTAAACCGTATGCAACCCATTTTTGTCGCCAGTGAAGTAGGCACGCTTCAGCGGCTACTCATTCACAGTCCCGATTCCGGGTTAGGAAAGGTGGTACCTTCCAAAGCTCAGGATTGGCTTTTCGAAGATATCGTCCATCTGGATACTATGCGGAAAGATGAGTACGATTATTACGTAAAAATTCTGCTGTACTTTCTGGATCCGGAAAAAGTAAAGGGAAAGATTGCCCAGATTGACGCCGATCCGAAACGTTCCTTCTATAAACCCGATCACCCGGAGTATTTCAATTCCGACAAAGTCATTGAGTTCCAGAAACTACTGGCCGATATTCTGGAACAGGAAGCCATCAAGACTAAGCTCATTGCGGCTATTTGTGCCGTGGAGCACGAGTGGTACAGCACCCAGGCCGAATTGAATGAGTTATCGCCCGTGGACTTGGCTAAGACGCTAATTTCGGGTACCACGCCGAGTGGAGAAATGCTCTTTTCTCCCGTACCCAATCTTATTTTTACGCGGGATATTGGCATTACCATCAATGACCATTTGTTGTTGAATAAACCAGCCAAACAGGCCCGTACCCGCGAAGCTCTGCTGGCTCAGTACCTCTTTTATACGCACCCGATTTTTGAACCCTTACGCGGAAAAATCATCGAGTTGCCCGACAATGAGTTGTACTTTCTCCTGCCCGACAACGAGAAAAATTACAACAAAACCACGCTCGAAGGTGGGGATGTGATGATGGTGGCTCCGAATCACCTCGTCATTGGGGTATCGGAGCGAACGACCGTTTTCGCGGCCCAGCAATCGATCAAGATTCTGTTTGAAAAAAATGTAGTTGATAAAATTACAGTCGTCCGGATTCCCTTCAAGCGGGATTACATGCACCTGGATACGGTCTGTACGCAGGTAAAGAAAAACGTCTGGGTCGTGCTCGGCTCGCTACTGAAACAGGGTCGGCACGCGGAGGATCAGATTGACCCGACCATGAGCGGACTTATTCCGCCCAAAGCGGACGAAGATGTGAAGATTGTTCAGTTCTATAAAGATGGTACTTCGCCCAAAGAACTCGCTA
The DNA here is from genome assembly GCF_048595215.1 of Siphonobacter sp. Classification (NCBI taxonomy): domain Bacteria; kingdom Pseudomonadati; phylum Bacteroidota; class Cytophagia; order Cytophagales; family Cytophagaceae; genus Siphonobacter; species Siphonobacter sp. The sequence continues at coordinate 33,178 of NZ_JBMDWJ010000323.1, read as the reverse complement.
GTCTGGAGGAACTGCTCACGCAGATTAGCGTAGAAGACCTGGGCTGTCGCGAAGAGGAGGTTACCTTTATTTTTTCAGGAAATAACGAGTTTCCCTACGGAGCCCGCGAGCAGTGGACCGACTCTTGTAACCTGTTAGCACTAAAAGAAGGCGTAGTGATTGGCTACGACCGGAACGATAAAACACTGGAAGCGTTTCGGCAAAAGGGCTTTCGGATTATTCGGGCCGCGGATCTGATTCAGGAATTTGAAAAAGGCCTCAGCTCGCCTGAAACCCTGACGGACACGTTTATTTTGTTGCCCAGTGCCGAATTATCCCGGGCTCGCGGCGGCTCACACTGCATGTCGATGCCCATTTTAAGAACGTAGTAAACCTAGTACCTGAAACGTGCCTTTCTGTATTACAGGCAAACTCAAACCATGAGAACACAGTCCACCTCTAATTTATTAATGATCCGGCCCGTACGCTTCGGGTTCAACGAACAGACGGCTTCGTCTAACGCCTTTCAGAGTCTAAGCGTAGCCGACCAGACCAAGGCCATTGCTCAGGCGAAAGCCCTCGAAGAATTCGACGAAATGGTACGGCTACTACGGGCCAAAGGAATGAACGTACTAGTAATTGATGATACAGAGGAACCGCATACGCCCGATTCCATTTTCCCGAACAACTGGGTCAGTTTTCACTTCAACGGAACGGTCATTACGTATCCCATGCAAGCGGAAAACCGCCGACTCGAACGCCGGGAAGATATTCTGCGTACCATCGAAGAGCAGTTCTACATCAATCGTCGCGTGGACCTAACGGCGTTTGAAAATGAAGGGAAATTTCTGGAAGGAACGGGTTCGATGGTGCTGGATCGCAAGTATAAAATTGCGTATGCCTGCCTCTCGCCCCGGACGCACGAAGAAGTACTGGATGCCTTTGCTCTACAAATGAACTACGAGGTGGTCAAGTTCAATGCGGAAGATGAAATGGGGCGACCCGTTTATCATACCAATGTCCTCATGTGCATTGGCGATCTGTTCGCCGTCGTTTGTCTGGACGCCATTCCGGATCCGGATGAAAAGTTTATGGTACGCAGTTCGCTCGAAACCTCGGGGCGGCAGGTCGTTGAAATCTCGCTGGAACAGATGAAGCACTTTGCGGGGAATATGCTGCAGGTACGCACAACCAAAGGTGAACAGGTGCTGATGATGTCTACGAAGGCCTACGAAAGTCTGACCGCCCGGCAAATTGATTCGCTGGATGATTACTGCCAGATTTTACATACCGACTTAAGCATCATTGAAGGTAACGGGGGTGGCTCGGCCCGCTGCATGATTGCCGAAATTCACCTGCCGATGAAGTATTGATTCAGAATAGTCTCGAGTGTTTACGTATCTTCCCGAAAGCTTCCGGTTTTCGGGAAGTTTTGTTTAGGTTCCCCGCATGGGATACGGGGCTAATGACATGGAACCCCTTCAGGGTTGGGGTGTTCGATTATAGCGGGGGAACGGAAGGCGGTATACCTGGTACAAGTTTCCAAACTTGTATCTATCATGGAGCAGTTTCCAACGGCCTTCAACGCAACTAATAAAATTACTGGTACGAATTTTCTGCCTAAGAAACTAGATAGGATGGTTGTGTAAACCCAGGCTCAAAAAGGGCGGTCTCATCGTCCAAATCGTCCGTATAAATTAAGAACCTAAACCTAACTACATGCATCTCTATACCCAACCCATGCTTACTCCAGGAACATTAACGGGCAAAACCATTCTGGTGACGGGCGGTGGTACTGGCCTGGGCAAATCCATGGCTCGGGAGTTTCTTCGGCTGGGAGCGAATGTTACGATTTGTTCCCGCAAACAGGCAGTTATCGAAACGACGGCCCAGGAATTGATGGAAACTACCGGTGGGCAGGTACTTGCCGTACCCTGTGATGTTCGGCAATATGATCAAATCGAAAACGTACTCAGCCAAACGCTCGAACGCTTTGGTCGACTCGATGGACTTGTCAACAACGCGGCGGGTAATTTCATTAGTCCAACCGAACGGTTAAGTGCCAAAGCCTTCGAAACCGTCATCGGTATTGTTCTACAGGGGTCGGTGAATTTTACGCTGGCGGCGGGCAAGCACTGGATCGAGCAAAATCAGCCGGGAACCATCCTGAGTATCATCACCAGCTACGCCTTTACGGGTACGGGCTATACCGTACCTTCGGCCGTATCCAAAGCAGGCGTTCGTATCCTGACGCGTTCGCTGGCGGTGGAGTGGGCCCGGCATGGGATACGTCTTAATAACATCGCTCCCGGACCTTTTCCCACCAAGGGAGCCTGGGACCGACTCGTTCCCGAACCTGTTGCCGAGTTATTGAAACCCGAAAGCCGCGTACCGCTGGGAAGACTCGGTGATCATCAGGAGCTGGCGAATCTGGCCGCGTACCTGATGTCGGACTATTCGGCCTATGTCACCGGCCAGGATTTTACGATCGATGGCGGCGAGTGGCTGAAAGGGGCCGGGCAGTTTAGTGCTCTGGAGGCGATTCCGGATGACACATGGGACGAAATCGAACAAGCCATTCGACGTACTACTAAGGGGTAGTTGTTGGTTGTTTGTTAATGGTTGTTGGTGATTAATTATGTTTTTGTCCAAAGAAGTTCTTAGTTACAAGACAACAACTAACACCCAACAATTTTAGTGTTTTTGGCCTACGCAATCGGTTGAAAATCAACAGCAATCAACCAACAACTAATAACAATCAATTAAACTAACTAACCGGCGTGAAGCTCATCTTCGGCTGCTTCAAAGCGTTGTCAATGATCTTTATTTCTAGATTGAGAATGCCTACTTCGGACTTAAAATCGATTTTTTCTACGTCGTCGGTGGGTTTGTGATAATCATCGTGGCCACCCGTGTGGAAGAACAAAACGGGAATCTGTTTGGCGTAAAACGCGGCGTTATCCGATCCGCCATTGCCCGCCCGATCCGTAAAGAACTTTACCGAAGCGTCTACGCCTTCAAATACTTTGGCCCAGGTATCGCTCGTACCCACGCCACCGACGCCCACGCCACGATCGGGGTTGTACCGACCAATCATGTCCATACAAACCATGAAATTGAGTTGATCCAGCGGTACGGTTGGGTTAGCCAGAAAATAGCGGGAACCTTGCAAGCCCAGTTCTTCGGCCCCGAAAGCAATGAACAAAAAGTTGTATTCTTCTTTTACCCCGTTCTGAGCGTAGTACCGAGCCAGTTCCAGTAAGCCCGCTACACCCGAGGCATTATCGTCGGCTCCATTATGAATTTTTCCTTCCGGATTTTTTTCCAGCGAGCTGCCCTGACGACCCATACCGAGGTGATCGTAATGAGCACCAATGACAATGGTATGCGGAGCCCGATTATTGAGAAACCCGATTACATTTTTTGCTTTTCTCAGGCTGTCCGGTACAACGACTCGCTTCACTTTGGCCGTAAAGGGCTGCCAGTAGCCTTCGGAGCCCATCGGTAGCAGACCAAGTTTGCGAAATTCTTTGGTGATGTACTGAGCGGCTTTATCGTTTTCCCGGCTGCCTGTACCCCGGCCTTTCATCTGGTCAGAAGCCAGCGTACGGATATGACTGGAAATGCGTTCGACCGAAGGAAGGTAGTCCTGAGCAAAGAGCGGAGCGGAACTGAACAGGCAGAGCAGAGCAAAGAGTTTTTTCACGGGAATGAGACGTTACGTACAAACTTCAAAAGTAGCCACGATTGAGAGGTCGAGCCACGCTTTTTTTTCATTTTGAAAATTTCATCCTATCAAAGTGGAAAGGCGAAGGTAGTACTGCTTTGAATAATTGGCTGACGATCAGCTTTTTCGGAAAAAGGCTGATCGGCTGGTACTGGTTTGGTATCCAGAAAGGCAAAACTTACCTGAAGTATGGAAATACGCAATGCCGATCTGGTTCCGCTGGTGCGGACCCGGGTACCCGAAGCTCAGGGCGATCTGGCGAGGATTTCGCCCGAACTAGGCCCTTGTAAAGTGATGGCTCTGCTGAGCGAGCTGACGCATCGATTTGCGGACCACCACGATTTTATCGCCGTCAAACATTGTTTTGTAGCCGCGGATGAACTGCTCGCTGACGGTAGCCATCAGATTAGAAACGCGGTTTGTGCCAATTACGTATACGGTCTGGCCTCATTGCTCGACCGACACGATGAAAGTGCGGAAGTGCTCATTCACCTCATGCCTTTACAATTACGTAGTGAATACATTCGACAGATTTCCAATTCGCTGCCCTAAGGTCATGAAAGAAGCGTTTAAAATTGAAGTAGCCTCGGCCCGGCACGCCGCCTTCGCCGACACAATCTGTATCGCCATGAAGGAAAGTGCCGAGGCTCGGGGTACAGGTATTGGCGAACGTTCGCCAGAGTACATCCGGACCAAAATGCAGGAGCACGAAGGTATCGTAGCGACGTATGCCGATGGCACCTGGGCCGGTTTCTGTTACTGGGATGTGTACGAAGAGGGTAAGTTCGTTTCCAATTCCGGCCTCATCGTCGCTCCGGAATTTCGGGGCATGAAACTGGCCGAGAAACTCAAACGGAAGCTGTTTCGGCTGTGCCGAAAACTATTTCCGCAGGCTAAAATCTTTGGAATCACTACCGGGACGGCGGTCATGAAAGTAAATTCCCGACTGGGCTTCCAACCTGTAGCCTTCGAGGCTCTGCCGCACGATGGCCGCTTCTGGAAAGGATGTCAGGCCTGTAAGAACCACGACGTTCTGGATCGGACGGAAGGACGCTACTGCTTATGTACAGGAATGGTGTTCGATCCGGCCACTAAAAAAGATTGATGTCCTCCTGGTAAGAAATAACCTAATACCCCAGAGGGGTTCAACCTGAATAGCCTGGGATGCAATCCCAGGAAAAATTGGATGGGGTATCCGCTTTCGTTTACTTCACAAAGTCTAATACAGCCTTTCGATACGCTTCCAGATCCTGTACGTGCGGAATATGACCTACGCCGGGCAGGGCTACGAGCTTGCTGCCCGGTATTTGCTGCTGCGTACGCTTTCCCAAGGCTGGGTACTGGCCATACTGATTCACCCGATCTTTGGACACCCGGTTCTTGCCCACAATGGTGCGGTCTTCCTGACCAATAATCAGTAAGGTCGGTACGCGGATGTTCTTGAACTCATAACAAATCGGCTGTTCGTAAATCATCTGATAGGTGAGGGCATTCACCCAGGCAATCTGTTTGAATCGTGGGTCTTTCAGAGCGGCAGCCTGCACCTGTACCCATTCTTCGTACGCGGGTTTCCACTGCGGATAATAACTCTGCTGGTACTTCTTGTACGATTCGTACGTGGCGGCAAGTTCGTTCTGGTAAGCGTCGTCGAGGGGTAGGTAAGGGACAATGGTGCGGTAATCTTCCAGCCCGATTGGATTTTCCAGAATCAGTTCGCGTACCGTTTCCGGATACATCAGCGTAAACCGAGTCGCCAGCATACCGCCCATCGAGTGAGCAATGAGGGTGACTTTATCAATACCGAGCGAATCCAGCAACCGTTTGTTATGAGTGGCCAGAGCATGAAAACTGTAATGCAGATCCGGAAAATCGGATTTGCCCCAACCCACCTGATCGGGTACAATCACGCGGTAACCAGCGTTTTGCAGAAAAGCAATAACATCCCGCCAGTACACGCCATTGAAGTTCTTTCCGTGAAAAAGTAGGGCCGTTTTAGCGTTAATTTTGCCCACAGGCGGTACGTCCATGTAGGCCATCCGAAACGTTTTCTGCTCCTGATGGAGGCTAACGGTTTGAACTGGGTACGGATATTCAACCGACTGAGCGACAGTCAATGAAGCAAACCGTACCAGAATAAACAGAAATAGAAGTACGCGAATCAGTTTCATAATTACGATAAGAAAGACCGCTTTAACTAGAACAAGGCGAGTATCAAACACGAAAAGAAATATTCCAATCCCCGGAAATAAATCAGTAATTCACGGCCTAATCAAAACAAAGATCTGACCTTTCGATTATTGCTAGAGAAACGTTAACCCCTTCAACCGGTCTGTATGAAACGATTGTACCTACTACTCATTAGCTTCTGTACCACGCTTGCCAGTTTAGCTCAACAGCCCTCAAAAGCCCTGGAAACCTGGAAGAATGACAAGTATTCGATGTTCATTCACTGGGGGGTGTACTCCGTTTTAGGCGGCGTATGGGAAGGCAAGCCCGTGTCCAGAGGGTATAGCGAGCAAATTCGGGCTCACGCTGCGGGCCTGTACAGCGATACGTACGAGAACGTCGCCAAAACGTTCGACCCTAAACGCTGGAATCCGGATTCGGTAGCCCTGCTGGCGAAAGCGGCAGGCATGCGTTCCATCGTACTGACCTCAAAGCACCACGACGGCTTTTGCCTGTTCAAATCGGCTTACACGAAATTCAATATGGTGGATGCCACGCCCTATCACCGCGATGTCGTGAAAGAAATGGCCGAGGCTTGTCAGCGGAATGGACTCAAATTTGGGCTATATTTCTCGGTCATCGACTGGCATTTTCCGGCGGCGTACCCCATTTCCAGTAGTAATTCCGATCCGATTCCGGCGGCTCACCACGAATACAACAAAAACCAGATTCGCGAACTGCTCACCAATTACGGACCCATTTCCGAGCTCTGGTTTGACATGGGTTCGCAAACGCCCCAACAAAGTCGCGAGCTGCGGGAGCTGGTTCACCAATTGCAACCCGACTGTATGGTCAGCGGACGACTGGGCAACGAGGCGGGCGATTTCTGCGTCATGGGTGACAATGAATATCCCAACTACAAAATCGCTACGCCCTGGCAAACGCCTGCTTCCATCTACGACGAAACCTGGGGGTACCGTTCCTGGCAGGAGCACGGTTCGGTGGATGACAAGGCCCGCGAAAAACTGGCTAGTTTACTGAAAGTGGTCAGTCGCGGTGGAAATTATCTGTTGAATATCGGTCCCCGGGGCGATGGCTCCGTCGTGGCGTTTGAGCAGGACGTACTACTAAAAATCGGTAAGTGGCTCCGGCAGAATGGAGAGGCGGTATACGCTACCAGCCCTGATCCCTTTCCTACGCCTTTTAAATGGGGGGAAGTAACGGCTTCGGGAACGAATAAACTGTACCTGTCGCTGCTGCAAATGCCCACCAGCCGTACCATCACGCTGCCCAATATTACCGGAGCGGTCAAGATCATTCACGTACTGGGACAGCCGCAACAAACGGCTTCGTACAAGCGAACGGGGAACAACATTCAAATCATGTTACCGGCGGAAATCAAATCGGTGAAAGACGTTCCGGTACTCATGCTGGAATTTGCGAACGGCTATAACGTACCGCCTGCCCGCGTACTGACGGTAGATCCAACGCAGAAAACGGTAGTACTCCAGCACGACAATGCCGAACATCACTACAGCATGGGTGGCGTGGACTATAATACGTATTACCGAACGGTCGTGAAAGATTCCTGGCAGATCGATCTGCCCAAAGCCATATCGGTAAGCCCTACGGTAGTGTTTACCGAAGAAGAAAAAGGCCGTAGTATTGATTTGCAGGTCAATGGTGAATCGCAACCCGTTATTCTGGATGAAGCAGAAGAAGTGCCTATTCCGCAGACGGGCAAACTGACCTGGGGACCGATTTATCTGAATCAGGTGGCCAATACCGGCATTGGCTGGACGAGCGTCATTCCCATTGATCCTTCGCGAAGCTGGTCCGCCAGTGGAAAACCCTGGCAGGCGACGGATTGGAAGAAAGGCGAGGCTCATCAGCTACCCGCTCAGCCTTCCCAAAGCTGGTTTATACTACAGGAAATTACGGCGGATAAAGCTCAGCCCGTACTGGTAGACATCAGAAGTGGGGATGCCGTAGGGGTCTGGCTGAACGGACAACCGCTGTTACTGCACAACAACCCCGAGAAAACGGATTCGACGCGGGATGTAGTGTTACTAAAAATACGGCCCGGAACCAACCAGTTGCTGGTTAAACTCTACAACCGCTACCACGATCAGGTACCCGTTTTCATCAGCGATCAGGTGCCGCAGGTCATGTACCGTAAACGCCTCCAGCGGATAAAACTCGAACCGAGTAATACGCTAAGCTGGCAATTACACGAGCCGCCCACGCCGCACCGGGATTTACAACTACCCAATCTTTCCCTGGAATGGAAAGCTAAATAATGAGAAAGAGACGCGATCTCCAGGTCGCGTCTTTTTCTCATTTATACTGGATAGTAGCCTTATGGATCGACTTTATTCAGGAACGGCTACCAACTGAAAAACCAGACCCAGATGATAAAGAAAAACTGTAAACCCGTTCGTAGCCAGAGATAGTCCGTACCGGGTCCGTTGTAGGTTGCTTTCTGGTAATCCACCCGTTGTAGGGCCGCGTACACATTGGCCGGAAAAATCAGGATAAAGAAAATAATGAGCCAAACGGCCGTCGTATGGCGAAAGGTAGGGAAGAGCAAACCCATAGCGGCGGCTATTTCCAGTACCCCCGTTGCCCAGACAATAATCTTTCGAAAGGGAATAAACGGAGGCAACATCATCGCCATCCCTTTCCAGAAGACAAAGTGGCCCAGAGCCGTAAACAATAACATGACACTCATACCCACATTGGCCGCAAAACGCAGGTGCCAGGCTCCTGACGAGAGCCACACGCCAATGAGGGTAATCAAAGTAAAGGATAGTAAGACAAGAAATGGTTTCATGCGGTAGTTAGGGAAGGATAGAAATGAACAGCAGTCACCGGGCCGATCATTGCGTGAGGTGACTGCTGGGTTACTTACAAAAGTTTATGATCAGGAATGATGGGCGTATCGGGCTGTTCGAGCGTAGCCTGCTGCTGGATGATTTTATTTTCCTGTTTCTCTTCTTTGATCAATTGCTTATTAGTGCGTTCGAACACCTTGAAGAGTACGATCAGATAAGCAATGAGTAACGGACCAATCACCAGACCCAGAATTCCGAACAAGGGAACGCCGAGTACTACCCCCGCCAGCGTAATGAGGGGGTGTACATCGCCCATCCGTTTGGCCAGGACAATCCGCAGGACGTTATCGACATTGGTCAAAACGATAAGTCCGACGAGGAGAATACCGACGCCCTGACCCGTATTGCCCTGCGAAAGAGCAATCAATCCGGCCGGACCCCAGACCAGTGGAGTGCCCAGTACCGGAATGAAACTCAGAAAGAACGAAACGGTACCCCAGAACGCCGCGTCCGGAATATCGAAAACCCAAAGCGTAAGTCCCGTCAATACGCCCTGAATTAAAGAAATCAGGCCCTGACCCAGAATATTGGCGTTCACCATGTTCTTGAGACTTTCCCCCAGTTCATCGTCCGTATCATTGTCGAAAGGCAGGTACCGCCGCAATCCGCCCAGGAATTGTTCTTCCTGCTGGAACATGTAGTACATCGTAAAAAACAGCAAACCCAAGATAATCAGCACGTCGAGCGTACCACCAATGATGGAAGGAAACTGTTGACTGGCCCAACTGGCTCCCTGCTGAATGAGCGACTGGATATTGTCTTCGTCCGTAATGGAAAAGCCCGTCAGGTCTTCCAGCCGTTTCACCAGCTTGAGAATATCCTGGTAATTCTGACTGTAATAGCGAACCCGCCCAATCAGCAGCAAGCTTAGTACTAGAAAAGGAATGATGATGACAATGATGGAAAATAGCAGTAAGCCAATCGTAACGAGTGTCCGATTAAAATTCTTTTTATGAACCAGCGTCGTAAACCAGGGACGAAAAATGACATATAAAATACCGGCTCCGAAAAAAGCCGTAATGTATTGCCGTAAACCGGCGATAATGAAGCCCGTAATCACTACAAGACTAAAAACGAGCAGATAACGCTGCTGTTTGGGGGTGTAAATAGAAGCCATACATTGAAGGGGTGAAATGCTGCTTGCAAATGCAGGAGGTCTTAAAAAAATAATGCCCTATTCCGTAGAAGACTGCATAAAAGCTTATTTGACACAAAGAAATGCTTTCTTCCAGCGAAAATGTTCGTACGAATAAGTGTTACTTTGTCAAAGGACGCCAAAACGCAAACCGCCCAACCTTGCGTGGCTCCAGTAGCTAAACCAAATGACGCATGAGTTTTGAGAAAATTACCCTCGAAGTAACCCAATTGGCGAAAGCTGCCGGTGAATTTATGCTGGCAGAACTCAAACACTTCGATCCCACGAAAATCGAGCACAAATACGGCGAAAATTTTAATCTGGTTTCGTACGTCGATAAGGAAACGGAAAGTCGGCTAGTCGAAGGACTTGCCGGACTTTTACCAGGTTCGGGTTTCATCACCGAAGAAGGAACAGTAGAGCAGGCCACCGATCAGGAATTTGTCTGGGTAATCGATCCCCTGGATGGTACGACAAACTTTCTGCACGCCTATCCGCAGTTTTGTACTAGCATTGGCTTGTTGCAGGGCGGCAAACCCGTAGCGGGGATCATTTACGAGCCCTTCCGGGATGAAATGTTTTATACCTGGAAAGACGGCGGAGCCTGGTTGAACAAAGAACGCCTGTCGGTATCCAAAGTAGACCGGGTACAGAGCAGTTTGCTGGCCTGTGGTTTCCCCAGTCGTCAGAATCAGAAGACCGAAGCGTACATGAACATGATTCTACGGATTACGAAAGAATCGCACGGGTTCCGGCGAATCGGCTCGGCCGCCCTTGATCTGGCGTATACGGCCCGCGGCTGGTTTGAAGGTTATTTTGAATACAACATCAATAGCTGGGATATTGCGGCTGGTATCTTGCTGGTACAGGAAGCCGGTGGTACGGTTACTGATTTCAAAGGCGAAGAAAACTACCTCTTCGGTGGCGAAATCATCAGTTCCAACGGTCGCATTCATCAGGAATTGATTGACATGATTAGCGAAAGTATGGCCTAGTCCGAACAAAAAGGTTTGACTTCAGCGTTATACGCTCAAAGACAGAAGAAAGCATGGAAACACTCGTCATCGGAATGTTATTCGTCGGTGCCCTGGCGTACCTGGGGAATCAGTTCAGAAAGCAGTTCAGCCTGCGGAAAACCGGCGGTTGTGCCAAAGGTTGCGGGTCCTGCGGAGCGATTAAATTCGACGAGTCCAAGCTGCCTCCCATCCAGAAAGTGAACTAACGAGCAGAAAAATAGAAAAGCCCCAACGAATTCCCTTCGTTGGGGCTTTTTGTATGCTAGTGCAACTTTACTGAAGTACAGGTTTCTCCGTGAGTTCCTGCAGCAGAGCGTTTAATACGGCTTTCAGATCGGCTTCGGTTTCCGGCCTGTCCATCTTCGTACGGGCGTGAGAAATGAGTAAACTGGTGTTTTCCAGAATACGGGCTCCCAGGATACCTAAGGTCAGTCGCAACGATTCGTGGGCTTTTTCACCCAGTATCGAAGCCGTAATCACCGCCGTAGGTTTTTCATGCCATTCGCCGGAAGAGAACGCCGAGGTCCAGTCCAGCAGGTTTTTCAAAACTCCTGGTACGCCGAATACGTATTCCGGAGAACAAAAGACGAGTGCATCCGCTGCCAGCAACTGTGTACGAAACTGCTCGACGGCCGCCGGATATTCCGTATAATCCGGATCGAAGGGAGGAATTTGAGCCAGCTCTTCGTAGATCTGCCACGAAACGGTATCAGGTACCCAGTGGGAAATTTTCTCTAAAATTTGCGTATTGGTCGAGGCGGCCCGCAGGCTGCCTGAAATGGCTAGGATCTGATACGGTTTTTCCATGGTGCAAAACATAGGTAAACGGATGAGGCTGAAACAATCATCCAATCTAACGAAAATTCCTCTTTCGCAATAATCGTACCAGTGACGAAAGCCTGCCACGAAGCGTTAACTTGCGGGCAAGAAACGCAGCGGTTGCATGAAAAAACTATTTCTCCTGGACGCGATGGCCCTTATTTACCGGGCTCACTTCGCTTTTGCCAAAACGCCCCGTATTACGTCTACCGGACTGAATACCAGTGCTGTTTTTGGCTTTACAAATACGCTTCTCGAAGTATTACGCAAGGAAAATCCCTCGCATTTAGGGGTGGCTTTTGATACGGCGAAGCCCACGTTTCGCCATACACGTTTTGAGGCATACAAGGCTCAGCGGCAACAACAGCCCGAAGATATTACGATTGCTATTCCGTACGTCAAACGGTTGTGCGAAGCTCTGTGCATTCCGGTACTGATCATGGAAGGCTACGAAGCCGACGACATCATTGGTACGCTGGCCAAAAAGGCTTCGGCGGCGGGCGGCTACGAGGTGTACATGATGACACCCGACAAAGACTACGGACAATTGGTAGAGGAACACGTGAAGCTCTACAAGCCCGCCTTTATGGGGAAGGACGTGGAAATCATGGGTCCCAAAGAGGTCTGTGAACGCTGGGGCATCAGTAATGTCGATCAGGTCGTGGATTTGCTGGGCCTGATGGGCGATGCCGTCGATAATATTCCCGGTATTCCCGGTATTGGCGAAAAAACGGCGGTAAAACTGATTGCGGAATACGGTTCGGTCGAAAACCTGATCGCCAACGTAGATCAATTGAAGGGCAAAATGGCCGAAAACGTTCGGGCATTTGCCGAGCAGGGCCTCTTGTCCAAAGAGCTGGCCCTGATTGAGCAGAATGTACCGATTGAGTTCGATGAAAAAGCTCTGGAACTATGTGAGCCCAACCGCGAAACCCTGTCAGCCTTACTTGATGAACTGGAATTCCGTACGCTTCGTAAACGCTTGCTGGGTGAAGAACCGGCTCCCGCTGAGGCTCCCAAAACGGCTAAATCCAAAGCCCCAACGGCTCAGATGGATTTGTTCGGAGCCGCTCCAGTAGCCGCCATAGCGACGTCGGAAGTAGCGGGGCAGTGGGAAACCACTACGGTTCGCCGGACGGTGCATGATACGGTTCACGATTATCAGTTGATCGATACTCCAGAATTACGGAAATCCCTGGCCCATTACCTCAATCTGCAGGACGCCATTTGTTTCGATACCGAAACAACCGCTTTGTCGGCCATTGAAGCGGATTTGATTGGAATGTCTTTTTCGTACCGCGTGGGCGAAGCTTTCTATGTGCCCGTTCCCGACAACCGGGAGGCGGCTCTCGTCATCCTGGAAGATTTTCGTTCCGTATTCGAAAATGAGGCCGTCGAAAAAATCGCTCAGAACATTAAATACGATCTGACGGTTCTGGCTAACTACGGTGTGGAAGTCGCAGGAAAGCTTTACGATACCATGCTGGCCCATTACCTGATTGAGCCCGAAAAACGGCACAACATGGATATTCTGGCTGAGACATATCTGAATTATACGCCCGTAGCCATTGAAGAACTGATCGGTAAGAAAGGCAAAAATCAGGGGAATATGCGGGATGTGGATATGGAGAAAATCAAGGAGTATGCCGCTGAGGATGCCGATATTACCCTGCAACTCAAGGAGGTACTCAACACCGTACTCCTGCAAAATCCGAAGCTGGTTTCACTGTTTGAGACGGTGGAAATGCCGCTGGCCCGCGTACTGGCTGAAGTGGAAGCCGAGGGTGTACGACTCGACGTTGACTTTTTGAAAGAGCTTTCGCAGCAACTCGACGTAGATTTGCGGGATACGCAGCAACGGGCCTGGGAACTGGCCGGACAGGAATTCAATATCGCTTCCCCGAAGCAGCTGGGTGAAATTTTGTTCGAAAAACTGCACCTCGATCCCAAAGCAAAGAAGACCAAAACCGGTCAGTACATGACGGGCGAGGACGTGTTGCTGGGTCTGGAATCGAAGCACGAAATCGTACGAAAGATTCTGGATTTCCGCGAATTACAGAAACTCAAATCCACCTACGTAGATGCTTTGCCCGCCTTGCTTTCCCCGCGTACGGGTCGTCTGCACACCAGTTTCAACCAGGCCGTAACGGCTACGGGACGGCTGTCGTCCACAAATCCAAACTTGCAGAACATTCCGATTCGTACGCCACGCGGACGGGAAATTCGGAAAGCCTTTATTGCCCGCGATGAGGATCACGTGATTTTGTCCGCCGATTATTCGCAGATCGAATTACGCATCATGGCGGCGTTTTCGGGGGATACCAGTATGACGGAAGCCTTCAATCAGGGGCTGGACGTACACCGGGCAACGGCGAGCAAGGTTTTTCACGTACCGCTGGAAGAGGTAACCGCCGACATGCGACGGAAGGCAAAAACGGTCAATTTTGGGATCATCTACGGGGTATCGGCCTTCGGACTTTCCCAACAGGTAGAAGTATCGCGGACCGAAGCCAAGGAATTGATTGACAACTATTTCCGTGAATTTCCGGCGGTAAAGGAATACATGGATGAAAGCATGGCCAAGGTACGTGAGACGGGCTACGCTGAAACCATTCTGGGCCGTCGGCGGTATTTGCCGAATATCAACTCGGGCAACCAGACTGACCGGGGTTACGCCGAACGCAACGCCATCAATGCTCCGATTCAGGGAACGGCGGCGGACATCATGAAAATCGCTATGGTGAAAGTGCAAGATTTTATTCGGCGGGAAAAATTAAAGTCCCGAATGATCCTTACCGTACACGATGAATTGGTTTTCGACGTTCATAAGAGCGAACTCGACTATCTGCGGGAGCACGTAAATGAGCTAATGGTGCATGCCTTGCCCTTGTCGGTAAAAATGGAAACAGGCATGGGCGTAGGGCAAAACTGGCTGGAAGCTCACTAAACAAAGATATTTAGGAGCGATACGTCCCTGAACATCAGAAGTTAAACTATATTCGTGGCGGTTTGCTGCGTTTGCCCTCGCATCCTTGTACTGTTTTTTAGCTCCATTAACGCATTGTAAACAAACCCAGGAAGTCCATCGTTTTACCCGCCAGAAACGGAATGACTTTCGAACACAAACAATCTCATGAAAAAAAGCTTAATGTTACTGGCTTTGTCAGCCGCCTTCATTTTTGGTTGCAAAAAAGACGACGATAACACGGATACTGGTGGATCAAACGGTACGAAAGTAGCTCTACAGAAGTCATGGCAAGCGGATGAAGTAAAAGGCGTAGCCGCTCCGGTTAATTTGTCTGTTTATAAAAGAAATCGTACGGACAATCTTCCTGACATCGTAGATTTTTCAAAGTTTTATGTCACTTTCAAAGCAGACGGAACATTTGAACGGTCCGAAATCGACAATAGCAATTCCGTAACAACGGGTACCTGGACCTTGAGTGCTGATAATAAAACGATCACAATGGTATCAGCTGGTGGAGGTGGAACTTTAACCTATAATGTAGAAGCCGTAGATAATAACTCGGCGACTTTTAAATACGTTATCAACGTTAAAAATCCGACTGCACTCGACAAAGAGATTATTGTTCGGGCCGGTGCGAAAGGCGTAGTTTTACCCGATGGCTCTTACCTTCTATTTAATGTAAAGCCTAGATAACAAAATTTTGGTATTACGTTCGAAAGGCTGCAAAACACCCGTTTTGTAGCCTTTTTTTACGTCCCAACCTGCTGGAAATCAACCATTACAATCAAAATAACTTCATCTGCATACCTTCCCGCCGAAACTGCGTTAGGTCGTACGCAGGCATCTGGCGGTTGGGCATGTACCGCTGCCGTGAAATCCGGTGGAGTTGATGAATGTGCTCGGCAATGTTGCCCTGACCCATCATGCGTACGTTCCAGCGACTGTCGTTGAGTTGCCCGCCGTGACAATCCCGAATCTGATTCAGGACTTTATCGGCTCGGTCAGGGAAGGTCTTCCGAATCCAGTCCTCGAATAACTCGCCAATCGCTCCATTCAGCCGAACGACGGTCAGGGCCGCCGTAAGGGCTCCGGCGTTTGCCGCCGATTCAATCAGCTTCGGAATTTCATGATCGTTGAGACCCGGAATGATGGGAGCGGTCATCACCCCCACGGGTACACCCGCCGCCGTCAGTCGTTCAATGACCTGTAGTCGTTTTTGAGCCGTAACCGTACGCGGCTCCATGGCCTGCCGTAACTCTTCATTAAGCGTAGTAATCGAAATATAAACGTGGACGAGTCGGTGAGCGGCCAGTTCAGCGAGTACATCCAGATCACGTAAGATCAGAGCATTTTTGGTAATCATGCTCACGGGATTACGGTACTTGGCGAAGACCTTCAGCAAACTTCGTGTCAGCTCAAATTTGCGTTCGGCGGGTTGGTAGCAATCCGTATTACCCGAAAGTTCGATGGGCGTGGGTACCCAGGCCGCTTTTCGAAACTGCTCTTCTAGCAAAGGGGCAGCGTTTCGCTTCACCATAATCTTCGTTTCAAAATCCAGTCCCGCCGAGTAGCCCCAATACTCGTGCGAATTGCGGGCGTAGCAATAAATGCAACCGTGTTCGCAGCCCTGGTAAGGGTTAATGGATTTGCCCATGGGTAAATCCGGGCTGTTGAACGTACTGATGATTTTCTTAGGCGTCTCTGGAATAAACTGCGTTTGCGGAGACGGTTGCAGCACTTCGCTGGGCTCTTCCTCGTAGCGTTGTTTCAGAAAACGGTTGGCTGTATTGAGCTGGGCACCCCGGCCTTTCAAGTAATTTTCCATACATTTGAATGTGTTTTATGTTCAAATGTATACGAAAATGAATTAAAATTTGTAGATCTTGATTGTTTTTGGTTAAATAATTTGATCATTTGTTGGTAAAGCATAAAAAAAGCGATCAAGATTCTTGATCGCTGGAAATGTAGGTTGAAGATGAACTCTTAATCACAATTAAGCATCCATTTGATGCCGTACTTATCAGTAAGCGTTCCAAACTTCGCACCCCAGAATGTATCCTGTAAGGGCATGGTTACCCGACCGCCTTGGGCTAGAACTTTGAAAATGCGTTTGATTTCATCTTTCGAGTTACAGTTGACGTTCAATGTAACCATATTACCACAACGGACCGATTTATGCTGAACGTCGTCGGCAGCCATCAGTTCCAGCGTATCGCTCACCAGTCGGGAGTGCATAATCTTCGATTTTGCGTCGTCCGGAATCTGCATGGGAGAGTTCTCGTAGGTCATACAGTCGAAATCACCACCGAAACATTGCTGGTAAAAATTCATGGCTTCCAGACAGTTTCCACCAAACGTAAGGTATGCTTTAATTTGTGCCATAACTCGAAGAGTAAGAGTTGAGGATCAGCTTAGTAGGTACAAGAATAGAAATAATATTATAATTATTGAAATGTTTATTTGTAATTTTTTTATAGAAAATTATCTAATTATAGTAGCTGCTTAATAGAAGACCACAAAAAAAGTACCCCGGAATATCGGTCCGGGGTACTCCTAAAGCGTTACTAAAAGTCTTCTAGTTGTTCAAATGTTGCCAGATAACATCGTACACATCCGTAGCCACGAGCTGATCTTTGCCGCTGGGCTGATCGGTTATTAGTACCGGATGAAACTCCTGCGGAGCCAGTACCGCACCGTGGGATCCTTTCACCAGCGTAGCATCCAGCGGAATAACATCCATCAGATATCGGAAGCCCATGAGTTTGCGAGCTAACTTGTACCCCGCCCTTAGTTTAATCAGCGGATTGGCCGGGTCCATGAACATCTCTACCGGGTCATAGCCAGGTTTACGGTGGATGTCCACCAGATGAGCGTAATCCGGGGCTTTTTTATCGTCGAACCAGTAATAATAGGTAAACCAGCTATCGGTTTCGGCCATCACGACCAGATCACCCGCCCGGTCGTGGTCAATGTGGTGTTCGCGTTTGCCCGCCTCGTCGAGTACCCATTTCACGCCCGGTACTTTTTCCAGCAGCTGTTTCACGAAAGGAATCCGGGATTTGTCTTTCACGTACACGTGAGCAATCTGGTGATCGCAGGCCGCAAAGGCTTCCGATACCCCAGCATCCAGCAATTCATACCAGCGTTCCTGCCGGACGGAAATCAGTCCCGCTTCCCGCAAAATACGATTCAGGTGGACGGGCCGATTTACATCGTTGATGCCGTATTCCGAAAGCAGAATGATACGGGCGTTTTTCTTCTGATAATGCGTAATAAGCTGTTCCAGTACGCGGTCGATCTCTCTTAATTCGTTCTGAATTTTTGAGAAATCGACGCCGTATTTTTGTAAACAATAATCCAGGTGCGGTAGGTAAATCAACGTTAACGTAGGATTGTGCTGCTCGTCCACGAATAACGACGCGTCGGCAATCCATTGCGTGGATTTGATATTGGCGTTTGGTCCCCAGAAACTAAACAGCGGAAACTGACCAAGTTTAGCCTGTAACTGATCCCGTAGTTCGGGTGGATAACTATAACAGTCGGGAGCCTTCACGCCATCGGCGTGGTACTGGGGCCGGGGCGTTACGGACCAGTCCGCCGAGGAATACATGTTGTACCACCAGAACATCTTGGAAACCGTAAACGAAGGATCCACTTTACGGGCGGCTTCCCAGATTTTCTCGCCTTTCACCAGGTGATTGGACTGCTTCCAAAACTTTACTTCGGCGTCTTCGCGGTCATACCAGCCGTTGGCAACAATACCGTTTTCACTCGGCCATTTGCCCGTTACGTACACGCTTTGCGAAGTCGTCGTAACGGCAGGTAGTACGGGGGTAATGGTTTGTATAGTTCTCGTCTTAAGGTAATTACTCAGAAATGGCGTATACTCGCCAATGACGCTCTGACTAAGCCCTACGACATCAATTACAACGGTCTTTTGCATGATTTTCTTAAAACAGGAATCCGCTTAATTCAGGTTACGTACATTACCTTCTACCTGGGCGAGCGTCCATTTCAGTTCCCGAATGATCGACTCTTCGATCGGCAACTGCGATTCGGGTGGCAGAACTCCCCAGGTATACGTTTCTACTTCCAGATGTTCGGTAAAGGGCTTGCGTTGCTGCCGATTCAATACCCGAACAATGTCGTCGCGGGTGGAATTCAATAAGCCGTATTGCTCCACAAACAGCGGAACGTGGTAGTGAATCCGCCATTCGCCCGTGGGCGTACCGTCCCACAGAGCCTGGTTGAGGTCGGGATATTTCAACAGCGTTCCCTGGTGCTGGGCTACCACCTGATGCAGGTAGGTCGGCTCGTCGAACCGACTCATTAGCTCCATTTTCTCCGAAACATAATTTTCAAAATCAACTTTCAGAGCGGAACTGATCTGGATTTTACCAATGCCAATGCCTTCGGCTTCGAAGCGATCAAGGGCTTCGTCGGGATTTTCGAATTCCACCGCGAAATGGCAAACGTCGTAACACACCTGAATGTGCGTCCGTAGGGCTGCTTCGGCTTCGGCTTCGCTTAATCCGGCTTTTTGTACGAGATAGGGTACGCCATCAAAAATGAGCTGTCCGTTGAACCATTCGATAAATTCCGCTGAATTCTCCAGTAAGCCATCGGGCTCGGGTTCAATGTCGAGGTGGAGAACCTGCCCGGTCGCCTGATTGATTCGGACCAGTTCAACCACCACTTCGAGCATGTGGTGCGTAGCCTGCTGAAAAGCTTCGGTTCGCGTGAGTTCCGTTGGCCACCAGTGGCGATAGGTCAGGGGCGAAGTGGAGATACCACCCCGCATCCCCGCGGGCAACAGCTGCGAGAGAATCTGAAAAAGCCGGATAGTATAATCCCGTCGCTCGGGCTGAATCCAGTCGGGAGCGTGAACATCTTCTTTGACCCGCGTATCGTGAAAGCCTCCGTAGGGAAAACCATTCATGGTGAATACGTAGGCTTTCTGCTCACTTAGCCACTCCTGAAAGGGCTTCAGGTTACTTTCCAGCAGCAAATCCTTGCTGGCTAGACCCGCCACGCGTAAGCCCATACCAAATGCTTTGTCCGGAGCAACGGCCTGGCGAATGAGTGGAATACTGGTTTGCAGAGCAGAGAAATGATCGTCCCAGCGTTCGCCGGGATGAATATTGCTACAGTACGTCAGATGACCCAGGGAGGTTTTCATAGCTTATCTTTTGGGTTTGAGGTTCGAACTAGGTGGGTGTCAGGGTGCAAAGGTACCGGGTTCTGGGGTACCAGGGGTTTCACCCCTGGCTAATGAGAGGGAACCCTCCGGGGTTTTGCGATTGATGAAGGAAAATGGTTGAATCAAAAGTAAAACAATGGTCAAACCTGAGACAATCATCAAACCTGAAACCAATTAAACCTTCTCAAACGTCACACCACTTGCAAACCCTAATTTACACCGTTTCCCCCTGTAAAGCCATGACGGCTTTCTGAATAAGTACAGTATCCATTTCGTGAACCTCCACGCCTACGCCGATGGCATCGAGTAGAGTGATCGTCAGGCGACCGCCCAGGTGTTCCTGAAATTCCCGTAATCCGTTGATAAGATGGACGGAATCCTGTTCCGCCAGAGCGGGATGATATAGCTCGAAACCCAGTTCGTGCAATACCTGAATGACGCGTTGCGTATCGGTTTCGGACAGACGACCCGTCAATTGCGAGTAATAGGTATCCAAAGCTATGCCAATGGCTACAGCTTCCCCGTGACGAACTTCAAAATGGGTCAGGTATTCCAGCTTGTGAGCCGCCCAGTGCCCAAAGTCCAGCGGACGGGCGGAACCACTTTCAAAGGGATCGCCACTGCTGATGTGCTGCATGTGTAATTCGGCACAGCGATGAATGAGGTATTGCATGGCCGCTGCGTTGCGTTGAGCCAGAGCTTTGGCATTCGCTTCGAGCCACTCGAAAAAGACTTTATCCTTGATGAGAGCCACTTTAATCGCTTCGGAAATACCGGAACGCCAGTCGCGGTCGTCGAGCGTACGCAGAAAATCCGTATCGTTGAAGACAGCAACGGGCGGAGCGAAGGTGCCCAGAAAGTTCTTCTTACCCCGGTAATTGATCCCGTTTTTCACGCCAACCCCCGAATCGTTCTGAGATAATACGGTCGTTGGAATCCGGATGTGTTTGACGCCCCGATGCGATACGGCGGCGGCGTAACCCACCAGATCGAGTACGGCACCCCCCCCAATGGCGGCTACGAACGAGTGCCGGTCAATGCCGTACTGATCGACGGCCTCGACGATCTGATCAAACAGAGCCGGAGCGTTTTTTGCCGCTTCGCCGCCGGGAATAATCAGCCATTCGGGAACGAGTGAAAGCGTGGGTACAGATTCGAAATAGTGCGTAATCTGGCTTTGTAAGGTCGGATGAGCCGCTAGGACACCCGAATCGATACAGAAGAATATCTTTTTGCGAAAATCACGTTCGCCGTATTGACTGAGGAAATCCCGAAGTTTTGGATTCTGAGGATCAAATAACTGCTGCGTGAAGATCACCGGATACGAAAAGGTGACTGCAAATCGCTGCTGAATGGTTTCCATGGACTGAGTTTAAAGCGGTGCACCGCATGAGTTTACAGTTTTCGGTTTACAGTTTTCAGTTTTAGATAGCTTATCCGTCGGTTTCAACACAAGCATATAGAAACCTTTGATTCGGAACAATGCTACAGTTTGTTGACTTACACGCATGGAATACATTGAAAACTCTAAACTGAAAACGGTAAACTCAAAACGCTCTACGTTACGGCGAACCACTTGGCTAGTTGTAACGAGAATGGTAACAAGAGTAAAGTAGCCAGGGCCAGGGGCCAGGCTCCGAAAGCCATACACCAGGCCGCGTTCATTAAAATAAGGGAGAGTACGCCCGCTTTTACGGCCTTGCCAATGTTGGGCCCAATGGGATTCTGATACGCTCGCAGGAGAGGTCTGAATACCATAACGGCGTGTAACAAAACCAGCGGTACGGTTTCCAATACATGTCCCTGGGTATAACCTATGTAGAGTTGAGCCAGTTCAACCACGGCAAATAAAATTCCCGCGAATAACATGGTCCGCGAGTGCCCGCCGTGCACTTCGCCCCGGCTAATCATGGTAACGGCTGCAATGAAAATAATGGGAAGAAATCCAAGTCCATACCATTCGAACATGGCATCAGGAATGATACTAATCCCTAACAGGAGATTTAAGCCCCGGCATAAGCCCATGTTGAGGGGGCCGAGGATGGAGTCGTGTTTGGCGAAACGATTGTAACTCAGGGTAAGTACAGCAATGGCCGCCGCGAGAATACCGCTTTCGGTACTGCACAGACTGGCCGCAGCGATGCCCAGTAAATGCAAAAGCGTCCCCTGAAAAATGGCGGCTTCGATGGGTACCTGCCCACTGGGAATGGGTCGTTCGGGCCGCTCGACGGCATCGAGTTGGGCGTCGAATACATCATTGAAAACGACACCACCGCCGTATAGACCAATCGTGGCAAAGCTCAGGGCAAGAAAGGGTTGCCAGTCAAATACAGTCGAAAGTACCCCGGCGATGGCGGCCCCCGCCCATACATCCGCAATGGACGTAACAATGTTGGCGGGCCGCATCAACTGGAGGTAGGGCTTAATGGTCAAGACTTTAGTAGGCTATTAATACGATTATCGAATGAAATGCGAAACGTTCAAACCGAAAAGGCTAGCAATTTAATCAACAAGGTTGACAAATGGACGGCTTGAGGTGTGAAAATGGTTGTTGGTTGATCGTTATGAGTTGTTAGTGAATAAGTGGAATAGACGACAAAATCTGAAACCCCTTCCCCAGTCTTCAATGCAGAAAGAAACGTCTGGTGAGGAATACCTAAGGTGTCTGTTTTCACAACGCTTATTCCACAAAATGACTAACAACTCATAACTACCAACCAACAACTAAAAATTCCTAGTTAATAAATAGTGAATCCTTATCGATTCGCGGCTGCTGTCCACCCCGCAGGATCGTATTGCCGTTAAATTTCTGACTCTGATCGATGTCGGCTCCAAACTCTTCTTCAAAAATCTGACCGCTTTTGCCGAAAGCATCCAGTGCATTCTGGTACGTGACAAGGCGAATAGCTTCGTCTGAGATACCTTTCATTTTCATCAACGCGGCCGTTTTAGGAACGGCCAGCGGATCGGAAATACCCCAATCGGCGGCCGAATTGACCATAATCCGCTCGGGGCCGTATTGCCGTACTACCTCAACCATCCGTTCATTGCCCATTTTCGTAAACGGATAAATGGTAAAGGCCGCCCAGAACCCCTGATCGAGTACACTTTTTACCGTTTCCTCATTGTTATGATCGATGATGACCATGGCGGGATCCAGCCCGTGTTCGAGAGCAATGGCCATACTGCGTTCCGTGCCCTGCTTTTTATCCCGGTGCGGCGTATGAATCTGTACGGGAAGATTGGCTTCCTTCGCCAGTTCGAGCTGAAGGCGGTAGTACTTTTCTTCAGCGGGCGTCTGATCGTCGAAGCCAATTTCGCCAACGCCGACCACGCCTTCCTTGTAAATGAACAAAGGCAATACTTCCATCACCTGTTCCGCCAGAGCTTCGTTATTGGCTTCGCGGGAATTCAAACCAATCGTGCAATAGTGTTTGATGCCAAATTGCGAAGAACGGAAGCGTTCCCAACCTACCAGACTACTAAAATAATCCTTGAACGAAGCCACGCCCGTACGCGGTTGCCCGAGCCAAAAGGCGGGTTCAATGAGAGCCACGATTCCGGCGTCGGCCATGGCCTGATAGTCGTCGGTAGTCCGGGAGGTCATGTGTACGTGAGGATCGAAGAACTTCATGCCCTGAATCGACTCGCGATACTGATTCCACTGCAAATTGCTGTGGGTAATTTCTTCTTTATTTTCCTCGAAATGGGAGGGGTTTAATTCGTGCTGACACATAAGCAGTACAATTCCGAAGAATCGATTATAAAACAGTAAAAGCCATTAAGCCAGTTGTGTATCCAGGTGTTCCCAACGCAGTTGCTCCGGATGTTCGACCGGAAATTGTCGCCCCAAGGCACGGGCCGGTTCGAAGTTAGTTTCGCTGCAAAGGAGAGCTGCGGCCTGCCGATCTACTGCCCGGTCGGAGGTAAACAAACGCTGCAGATCGGGCAGCATCGCTTCGTTGACAAAGGGTACGACCATCTGCCAGGCCCGGGCGGGTACGTACCGACCAGCGGCCCAGCGTTCGTGAGCAAAGTCAACCAGAATCCGGGCCAGGGTAGGATTGCTCCGTTCCACCAGTCCAACGATACTGCCCACGGATTTATCGTTAAAAATGGTTTTCATGACCAGCTGGTTCCAGGCTGGTTCGGGAAATTGTTCGGAAGGATAGGGGTTTCCCAAGGCCAGTGCCTCGAATACCAGACCCATGTTGGAGCGAACGGCTTCCGTCGCCCGAAACAGCCAGGTCTCAGGGTAGGGTAGTACGGGCAATGACGCGTACAAGGCGACCAACTCATTCATTTCCGCCGTATCAAAAAGCGTTTCGACCGCTTGAATGAATGCTTCGCGATTCTCCAGAGGCAGCTGTAGTAACAGATAAAGACGCGTTACCCGGTCGAGCGGCCAGGCCATTAACCGGAATCCGGGACGGAGTTCGGCCAGTTCTTGCCGACGTTCAGCCGAGAGTGATACGGGTTGTTTGCCCGTGAAACGGGGAGCGGCTACAAAAGCCATGAGCAGGGCCGAAGTACTGGAGCGGTCTACGCGGGAGAATAGCCATTGCCGGCCGTTCTCGGGAAGCTGTTCAGTCAGAATTTCCTCCAGCCTTTGTCGGAGTAGTTGTATAGAATCAAGAGGCACAGTCATACGCAGAAAAACCGGTCGGGCCGGGTTCAATCATTTCCTGCAAAAATACCAAAGCGTTTCGAGTTTCTATTTGATTTATATCATTGATGCGACTGAACTAGGTTTTTTGAGGGATGAAGCCGGGAAGGGTGCAAACCAAAAGAATCCGAAAGCTCTACCGCTTCCGGATTCTTGGACTAAAGGACTGGTAGTTTAATTAACTAAGTAGATCCATACGATCGAACCCCTTTTACTCAACAAACCCACCAACAACTTATAACAATCAACCAATAACTACTTCTTCAACAGCCACTTACTCAACTCCTTCGCCGCTTTGAAGTTTTCAAATTCCATCGGCAGGCGTTTACCGTTGAGGTACTCGTTATAAATCCAGGGATCCCCTAGTACAAAAACACGACCTTTACCTACTTCAGCTACGGCCATAATCTGGTCGCCATTGGCGGTCAGTACGGGTTTGGCCGGGGCTTTCGTCGTTAGGGTAACCACCTCTTTTACGAAGATTTTTTTCGTATTGCCGAACACGGGATGATTGCCCTCAAACACAAACTTACCCTGGTCATACACGTTGTTTTTTACCATGTTGACGTTTTTGTCGGTGAATTGAATGCCAAACTTTCCCGCCAGAATATTGAAGTTTTTGATCTCCGCGTTGGATGTATCATTCGCCAGCAGTACCAGCGTACCACCTCCTTTTACCCAATCGGCAATCACTTTGGCGTAAGCCTCGGTCATGTAATTGGGCTGAGGCGTTTCCTTTTTCGTATCCGGATCAACGATGATATAGACGTTCAGTTTTTTGAGCGAAGCCGCCGTCGGAGCTTCGGGTACGGATACCGTTTTAGCTCCGTAATCCCGGAAAATGCTGCCCCAGAGTGAATAGCCCGAGTCGCGGTAATCTTCCCAGGTGTAGTGAAAACGCTCGCCTTTGCTGGTACGCTCGTTGTTGAAGAAGTAATCCAGCCCTACGGTTTTGCCCTTACCCACGCTAAGCTCCGGAATGGTTTCCACTTCGATACTGGCCAAAATGAAGGGACCAACGCCTTTCAAATCATCCAGCCGAATCTTTTCGCTCAGGTAATACTCGTAACTGCCATCGCGGTACGGATCGCCGCCGAGGCCCCCCACACTCACCGTTTTATCGAGGTGTACCAGTCCCTTATCATCGGTTTTGATGAATTCTTTCAGCATACCCGCGTACCCTTTCTGGGCGGCTTTCAGGTACGAAGCATCCAGCAGACCCGTGCGGACGCCTTTCGCCAAGCCGTACACGAACATGCTCGAAGCCGACGCTTCCAGGTAATTTCCTTCCTTGCCGCCTTTGTCGGTTACCTGCCACCAGCAGCCACTGGCCGGGTCCTGATACTTGACGACGGCGGGCATCAATCGTTTGTAAATGGCTACCAGTTCCGGCCGTTTGGGATGGTCCATCGGGAAATAATCCAGTACGTCCACCAGAGCCATCACGTACCAGCCAATGGCCCGTCCCCAGAAGTTCGGCGACTTACCCGTTTTCGGATCGGCCCATTTTTGCTGGCGACTTTCGTCGTAGGCGTGGTAGAGCAGTCCCGTTTTTTCATCGCGGGAATTCTTTTCCATCCAGATAAACTGATTGGCAATGTTGTCGAAGTGTTTCGGCTCCTTGAAAATCAGGGCGTATTCGGCAGAAAAGGGTTCAGCCATGTATAAGCCATCCAGCCACATCTGATTAGGATAGCGTTTTTTGTGCCAGTACCCGCCTTCTTTGGTACGGGGCTGCGTTTCCAGCTGACTATGCACAAACTGAGCCGCTTTGAGGTACTTTTCCTTACCCGTTTGCTGGTAAAGCATCAGCAGAAGACGCCCCGTAGGAATATTATCGATGTTGTAATCGTCGAATTTATAGGTGCGAATGTCGCCCTGATCATTCACGTACGCATCGATACTTTTCTGGATGTAATGAAAGTATTTGCCATCGCCCGTACGTTCCCAGACCCGGTTGAGGGCATTAAGCAGTACCCCCTGTTCGTAATTCCAGTGGTTGGATTTGAGAACCTGTACCGTAGACGAATCAGCAGCCTGGGCGAGCATGGAGTTAGCCATCCGCACGGACCAGGGTTCCTGAGCGTACGTACCCAGGGCCAGTACCGTACCAAGGATGCTTAGTACCAAACGACGAAGAAACATAGCAAGTAAAATAGGAGTGAATACACTTTCCTAAAAGATGCCCGTTTCCGGGAAAAGCCCCTAGAGTAGGTACAAAATTTCGCCTCGTACCTACGCTCAGTATGCTATCAATGTACTCCTTAATACGCCGCCCATTGCATCAGTAATCCCGTCAGATACCCGCAGTAGGTACCGATGGCGTACCCTAAAATAGCCAGCAACACGCCTACCGGAGCCAGGGAAGGGTGGAAAGCCGCCGCTACTACGGGAGCCGAAGCGGGCCCGCCGATAGCTGCCTGCGAACCCACCGCCATGAAGAAAAAGGGAGCATTCAGGAAACGGGCCGCTATCAGAACGAATAAGCCATGAATGGAAATCCAGATGATACCTACGGCAAACAGGCCCGGATTATCCGCGATAGCCCAGAGGTCCATTTTCAAACCAATGGTAGCGATGAGTATGTACAGAAAAACGCTGCCGATCCGCGAAGCTCCCACGTGTTCAAGCTGGCGTAATGGGGTGAAAGACAATAGGATGCCGGTGATGGTAGCGAAAGATATGATCCAGAAGACTTTGGAAGTCAGGCTAAAGCGTTCCAGAACGGGATATTGTTTCAGAATGGGAACGACGGTATCCGCTACCACGTGTGCAAGCCCCGTTACTCCTAGGCCAAGTCCCAGAATCATCAATAAATCCCGTAATTGGGGAATACGTTCGTTTTGAGCCTGATAGGTTTCGAGTTGAATCTGCACGTCCTTGATGGCCGAAGCGTCGGCTTTGAACAGACGATCGATGGCCAAGGCTTTGCCCGCTCCGTAGATCATCACGGCCATCCACAATTCACCGATGATAATGTCTACCGCAACGCTTTGCGAAAACAGCTTTTCGGAAGGACGGAATATTTCCTTCAGGGCCGCCTGATTGGCTCCGCCGCCGGTCCAGCTCCCGGCAATGGTAGCCAGACCCTTCCAGACGGCATCAGCCCCTTCTCCACCCACGGTTGCCGGAGAGAACTGCTTCACGATCCAGACCGCAATGGGGCCGCCGATCACTACGCCCACAATACCCGCCAGAAAGACCATTACGGTTTTCAAACCCAGCCGTTTCAGCGTTTTCAAGTCCATGGAAAGCGTGAACAGTACCAGCGTGGCGGGTAGGAAGTATTGCGAAACGACATGATAAATGGCCGACTCATCACCTACGACTTGAGGAGAAAACAAACCGGCTGTGGTAAGTAAACCTGGAATAAAGTAACATAGTAAGACGGGAGGAACGAGTTCGTAAAATTTCTTCAGCGAAGGAAATGTGGAAGTGTAAAACACGAGTCCTAATACGGAACATAAAATACCCAGTACTACGGCGTAGTTTGAAATCATTAGATCAAGCGGACAATGAGAAGAATAAAAGATGCGAAATAAAGGGAAAGCATTGGTAAACGTTTGGCAAATGCCAAAAACCGTAGATTTTTCGCTCAAAAAAAACACGCAATCCCCAGCGAGGTTGCGTGTCAGAATTACACTTCATCAACAAACTAAAAACCAAATAAAACTACTGCCATTTCTTGGCTATTCCGAATAATATAGGCAAAAAATTCTTACGGACGATAGATCCGTGAGAAAAATGCCTGTAAATGTTTTTTGGAATAAATGGTACTAAGAGCTGTAGGAGAAGGATTCGAACCTCCACGAAGCGGTTAGATACAGCACAAAATTTGGTGGTCAACCCCAGTCGGACTTGCCCGGCTTTATACTGATTTTTTCCCGAACTCTTCACCCCCGAGACAGGAGGGCATGGCTGCCAATTTCATCACCCTACAGTGTGGAACAGCTTGTCGCTTTTGACATGACAAAGGTACGGCAATTGGAAAGCGTTTTGCAAGAGTTGCAGTAAAAATTTATAAAATTTACGATATTATTAATTTTTAGCTCTTATTATTGTTTAGTTATTAATGAAATTGCTAAACCGATGGATCGAAATTACGAGATTGATAACGTAGACCTGAAGATTCTGGGCTTGCTCATGCAGGACGCTACCATGCCTTATACTGAAATTGGCAAGCGAATTTTCGTTTCGGGGGGGACTGTGCACGTTCGCATGCGGAAAATGGAGCAGATGGGGATCGTGAAAGGTTCTACGCTGATGATTGACCACGCCAAGCTCGGCTGGGATATTTCAGCGTTTCTAGGTATCTATCTGGATAAAAGTTCGCTGTACGCCGAAGTAGCCGAAAAGCTTTCTCTGATTCCGGAAGTCGTGAACATTCACTATACCACGGGGATTTATTCCATTTTCGCCAAAATCGTTTGCCGGGATACGACGCACCTGCGGGAGGTACTGCACGATAAAATTCAGAAAGTGGCCGGAATCCAGCGAACCGAAACGTTTATTTCGCTGGAAGAGAGCGTTTCACGGCCCGTTCCCTTCGCCGAACCCGTGCAGGGGTAAATTTATCCTCACGGAGGAACGTTCTACCGCTGGTTTTGTTATATTTTTGCATAAATCTCTGACAAGCAAACATGGCGAAGGAAGCAGATATCCTAGAAGAAATCACCAGTTCCGAATATAAATACGGGTTTGAAACCCTGATTGAAGCTGACGAAGCTCCAGTTGGGCTTAGCGAAGATATTGTACGATTTATTTCGGCGAAGAAAAACGAACCCGAGTGGATGCTGGAATGGCGGTTGAAAGCCTACCGCCTGTGGTTGGAAATGAAAGAGCCAAATTGGGCTAACGTTGATTACCAGAAAGTAGATTATCAAAGCATTAAATATTACTCGGCTCCCAAGCAGAAGAAAACGGTGGAGTCGTTAGACGATATTGATCCGGAATTACGCCGTACCTTCGAACGCCTGGGTATTTCTCTGAAAGAGCAGGAGCGGATCGCTGGAGTAGAGCGTCTTTCGGGGGTAGCCGTAGATGCCGTTATTGACTCGGTTTCTATTGCCACGACGTTTAAAAAGGATCTGGCCGAACGCGGGATCATTTTCTGTTCCATGACGGAAGCCATTCATGAGCATCCTGAGCTGGTAAAGAAGTACTTGGGTTCTGTAGTGCCCGCGAAAGATAACTTCTTTGCGGCCCTGAACGCTGCTGTGTTCTCCGATGGTTCGTTCTGTTACATTCCCAAGGGCGTACGTTGCCCGATGGAGCTTTCCACGTACTTCCGGATTAACGCGGCAGGTACGGGTCAGGTCGAGCGGACGCTGATCGTCGCCGATGAAGGTAGCTACGTCAGTTACCTGGAAGGATGTACGGCTCCGATGCGGGACGAGAATCAGCTGCACGCGGCTGTCGTAGAGCTGGTCGCTTCTGAAAACGCAGAGATCAAATATTCAACCGTACAGAACTGGTACCCCGGCGATAAAGAAGGAAAAGGAGGGATTTATAACTTCGTAACCAAACGCGGGATCTGCGATGGTGCGAACGCCAAAATTTCCTGGACGCAGGTGGAAACAGGCTCGGCTGTAACCTGGAAATACCCCTCGGTTATCCTGAAAGGGGATAACTCCATTGGTGAATTTTATTCCGTAGCGGTTACGAATAATTTCCAGCAGGCGGACACGGGTACCAAGATGATTCACATCGGAAAGAATACCAAATCACGGATCGTTTCGAAGGGAATCTCGGCTGGCCGCTCGCAGAACTCCTACCGGGGTTTAGTGGAAGTTATGAAACGGGCCGAAAATGCTCGTAACTTCTCCCAGTGTGATTCGTTACTGTTGGGTGATAAATGCGGAGCCCATACGTTCCCGTATATCGAAGTGAAAAACAGCACGGCAACGGTAGAGCACGAAGCTACTACTTCTAAAATTGGAGAAGATCAGTTGTTCTACTGTAATCAACGTGGTATTCCTTCCGAAGCCGCCGTTGCTTTGATTGTAAACGGATACGCCAAGGAAGTACTGAACCAACTGCCTATGGAATTTGCGGTTGAGGCTCAGAAACTACTCGAAATTAGCTTGGAAGGTAGCGTAGGATAATCTGCAGAAGTAGCGACGGAATACGAATCATACGAGTGACCTTTTACAGTATTGTAAGGAGCATTAATAACGCTCAATTCTGATACAAAAATCAAAAACCCCTGCCTTCCCAAAGGTGGGGGTTTGTTTTACCAAAGACTTGAAGGGGTATGAGTACTGAACCCGAAGAATTAGAAGACGAATTATATGAACACCACCGGATCCTGGTGGATGCGGGGCAGAAATTGACCCGTATTGATCAGTTTCTGACGGAGAAAATTCCGAACGCTACCCGTACTAAAATTCAGGCGGGCATTGAAGCGGAAGGTGTCAAAATAAATGGCAAGGCAATCAAGCCCAGTTATAAAGTGAAACCGCTGGATGAAATTGTCATTTCCTTACCCAAGCCCCCACGGGCTGAAAACGAACTGATTCCGCAGGATATTCCACTGGACATTCGTTACGAAGACGACGATATACTGGTGCTTTACAAACCCGCGGGTATGGTCGTTCATCCAGCGTACGGAAACTGGGATGGCACCTTGGTGAATGCTCTTATTTACCACTTTCAACACCTGCCCACGGGACGAAACGGTGAGATTCGTCCGGGGCTGGTACACCGCATCGATAAAGATACTTCGGGATTAATGGTCGTTGCCAAGAACGATTACAGCATGAGTCACTTGGCCCGGCAGTTTTTCGAGCATACCATCGAACGAACCTATTACGCGTTGGTTTGGGGAGAACCGAAAGAAGACACAGGTACCATTCAGGGCCACATCGGTCGTAGCTCCAAGGATCGGAAAGTGATGGATGTGTATCCCGACGGAGACTATGGAAAGCCTGCCGTTACGCACTACAAGGTACTAAAACGCCTGAAGTATGTAAGTCTGGTTCAATGCAATCTGGAAACGGGTCGTACGCACCAGATTCGGGCTCACATGCGGTATCTGGGCCATCCGCTGTTTAACGATGCCATGTACGGCGGTGACCGGATCGTGAAAGGCACCATCTTTACGCGGTATCGGCAATTCGTCGAAAATTGTTTTGCATTATGCCCCCGGCAGGCCTTGCACGCCAAGTCCATCGGTTTCGAACATCCGAAAACCAAAGAATGGCTCCAATTTGACTCTGACCTAGCTCCGGACATCGTAGCCGTCATGGAAAAATGGGAAGCCTATAGTCAGGGGTAGGGTTCTAAGTTTTCAGTTTAGAGTTTTTAGTTTTCAGTAGCTTGTAAGGGCGTTCAGGCACCATTTGTCATCGAATACACTGGAAACTAAAACTTCCATCAAACCTGAAAATTTATAACGACGCCTATTGAAAACCTCAAACCCTAAACGCTTCCATGAGTACGATTATTCGCCGGGCGACGCCCGCAGATGTACCTTCGATTTATCAATTAATTGTAGAGCTGGCGGAGTACGAAAAAGCTTTACACGAAGTCAAAAATACACCCGAGCAGTTACTGAAAGATGGCTTTGGTGAGCAGCCCTTATACGGCACCATTGTAGCAGAAGTAAACGGTGAAGTGGTAGGAATGTCGTTGTACTACTACCGCTATTCGACCTGGAAAGGCAAACGCCTGTACCTCGAAGATCTGATCATCAAAGAAGCGTATCGCGGGTACGGTTTAGGCAAGCGACTTCTGGAAGCCACCGTGGAAGAAGCTCGGCAAACCCAGTGCTCGGGTCTGATGTGGCAGGTACTAGACTGGAACGAACCTTCCATTGAATTCTACAAGAAATTCGGAGCTAAGCTCGATGGCGAGTGGATTAACTGCCACGTCGATTTATAAACAAAAGCCCCGGTATCAGCCGGGGCTTTTGTTTATAAGGGCTTTAAATTACTGGATTATTAACAAAAACAGCTCCATCAGGGTGGAGCTGTTTGAGAAATATTACTGTGAAGGTAGGCAATCCAGTATACTTTAATCGAGATGATAAATCTCCCGGATATTTTCAAGTAACTTGATAAAGTCGATCTCCAAATCGATCAGTTTACCTGAGTGTACGTCAAAGACCCAGCCATGAACCGTAAGATCCCGATCCCGGCGGGCTCTCTGTACCTCAGCCGTTTTCAGAACATTGATACATTGTTCCTGTACGTTCAGTTCTACCAGTCGCTTATAGCGTGACTCCTCGTCTTCAATCTTGTTGAGTTCATCTTTATGAGTCCGGTATACATCACGAATATTTCTTAACCATGGGTTTAGAATTCCCAAGTCAGCTGATTTCATAGCTGCCTGGACCCCTCCGCAATAGTAGTGACCGCAAACCACAATATGATTGACTTTGAGGTGATCCACTGCATAGTTAATCACTGACATTACACCTAAATCAGTATTGGGAACCATATTAGCGATGTTCCGGAGCACAAAGACATCACCCGGAGATAAACCCATCAGTTCTTCGGCGGATACGCGGCTATCGGAACAACCGATGTAAAGAATGTCCGGCGTTTGTCCTTTCGATAGGTCATTGAAATAGGATGGGTCTATATCTAGCTTCTTCTGAACCCAGTCC
>NZ_JBMDWJ010000322.1:0-3379 GCF_048595215.1 Siphonobacter sp. | reverse complement strand
ATACCCATCTTGTCCATTTCAATTTCGCGTCCTTTAAATCGAAACTGATTCGAAAGGGTGGCAAAACGGATATGATCAAAATTTCGATTTCTGAAAATGAATCGCTGAATTCCTTTAATTGGCTTAAAATCAATTAATTCGCCATTCCGCAAATTGAAGTTTAAATGGCCGTCGAACGTACCCGGAATCAGCGTATAATCAGGCCGCAACTTCACACTGATTTTTCCTTCCGAATTTAATAACCCGCGAATATTCTGATGGGTAATCGTCGTTTGCTGAAAATCATCAAAAGCCCGGAATAACTCCGAAACGTTGGTGTTTTTGAGTACACAGGCTACATTCACTCGGGAAGGATTATTTCGGATGTAATCTACCTGACCTGAGAAATTGAAATTGCCCTGAAAGGCATTCATGGCCAAGTTCTTAATCTGTAATTTTCGTTGCGTAATTAACATTTCGCCTTTCACCTGCGAGGCTTTGAAATGCCGGTACTGAAACTTGTTGAAACTTACGGTTACATCGGTTTCCAACTGGTCAATCACCCGATCTACTTTGGCGATCAAATCCCGACGAGCTTTTTCCCGTAAACGAGGCGACGATTTACGCGAACGCGGCATAAACTGGGTCGCGTTGAAGTTCAGATTAGGTGAGGAAATTTCGGCCTTGGCGTACAAACGCGTATTCGGAGAAGTCAGAAAAGGAATTAACTTTTTGATGGTTCCGCGGATCGTAATAGGGCTGGTATTCAACCGGGTCTGGATTTGCTTTACCACCAAATCACGTTCATTAAACACCGCGTGGACGTTTAACTGGTCAAAATTAAGATGTCTGGTAAGATATCGGAACTGACCATCTTCTACAAGCAGGTTCCCGCGTAACAAACCCGCCAGTTCGCCCGTTTTGGGGTCAAAAACATTCACAACCCGACCCCGGTACTGAGCGTGTAACCGCAGTTTGCCGCCGTTCAAAGTATAACTGGTCGCATTGAGCGTCTCGTTGAGCGTAGACAAATCCGTATCTACCGTAGTGGTCAGAAAAGCCCGTGTGTGCTGCAGGTTATGCAGTA
Organism: Siphonobacter sp.; assembly: GCF_048595215.1. Lineage (NCBI taxonomy): Bacteria > Pseudomonadati > Bacteroidota > Cytophagia > Cytophagales > Cytophagaceae > Siphonobacter > Siphonobacter sp. The sequence continues at coordinate 2,313 of NZ_JBMDWJ010000322.1, read as the reverse complement.
CCATCCGGCCACTGACGGGCAAAGCATCGTCCCAGTCGGCGGAATAATGGCTAAATAGTATCCGAGAATTGGCATCACCCGCTGCTAGTTTTGGGTCAAGATGGTTGGTAAAATAACCTTCTACCCGCAGGTTCGTCAATAAACCCAGTACGGATTCCATTCGGGCGGGACCCGAAGCAAAGCGAATATCAAGATGAGGCTCCGAACCGGGAGCCGTTGAACCGCTGATGCGTATGTTCGCCTTTTTGATATCAGGATAGTACTTAAATTTCCCCAAGGCAACTGCTAGCTTTCGAGGCATTAAATCCAGCGTTTTGGAAAAAGCTAGCCCCTGTACCCGAAGGAACAGATTAAGGTCCGGGGGCCGTCGGGTATGGAATTGGAAATGCCCGTGGGCGTGTAACGTATCTTTCTTCTCGAAAACCAGCCGAGAAGGTTCCAGCGTAAGCAGTTTCCGGGCCGTATCAAGCTGAACGTTGAGTTTAAGATCCGTTTCCTGATTCGTACCAAAACTTCCTTTGGAAGAGTTGAAGGCGAGGCCATCTAAATGCAGCGGACCCCGGATGCGGGCTTTAATACGATTGCCATCCCGGGAGATTTGGCATTCTACATCCCGAAATAAACCGCCGTACCATTTATGACGTAAGGAATCACTGAAATGCACCTGGACATTTTCCAAGCGGACTTTCTTGATGTCCACTAAAAATCCGTTCGGGTTTTTCTTTTTGCGAATGGAGCGGGTAAGGCTATCCGATTCAAATAAACTCCAGTTGGCATATCCAGTCTCATCCCGAAAAGCCGTCACGGATCCGTCAATCACCCGGATGTGTTTAATCTGTACTTGTCGGCGGAACAAATCAATCAGGCTCAGTCGAACCCGTACTTCTCTAACGTTCAGGAAATCAGTATGGTGCTGGTCGTGACGGTCGTCCTCTAATCGTACGTTCTGAAGAATGATCGTCAAGCCCGGCGTGGCTTCTTCCCAGAAAATAACCCGAAAGTTATCCGCCTGAAAATTTCCCCGAATCTGGTTACTGATCTGCTGATTGATCTGCCGGAAGAGCCGATCCCGGTACGCATAAATCACAGCCATCAATCCCACTCCCAGCAACAGGCAAAGAATAAGCAAGCGTAAGGATAAGCGTCGGAAGTGATGGAAATTCATACGTAACAAAGATAAAATCGGCGGAAAATGGGGTTATCCTAGCTTCTAAAGATAGCTTAAAAAACGAACTAATTGCTAAACTGGTATGCCCAGAAATCAGCCGTATAAAGAAAAACGGCAGCAGGATAGTAAAGCTACTGGCGAGGTCGCTGAGAACACCCGTTTCTGGACTCTCGTCGCTAACCATTTATGAAAAGATAGGTGGAAAAAGACCTTGCCAGTGAAGGAGTACTAGAGGAAAAAGATTAGATGAGGGTATGAAGGTTGAATTAGCTCAAACGTAGGAAGCTTTCCGGGTAAGATTGGTGAAATCGGTAGTTTAGTTAAACAATGGGGGTTGTCATTTCATCCGTTTAAGGAGAGACCGTACGCTACTTTTTAGTTACGAACAAAATCTACATTATTCTTCCCGAAACATTTCATCCAGAATACGGGGAACGTTAGACTCGTGTACTTCACCCAGCCAGAGGTTACTCGGTTGAATGGCTACGATGGGTCCCTGCTTACAGCGGCTGGTACAATCCATCTCGACTAGTTCTACGTGTTTTTTCAATCCCCTTTCTTTCAGTTCATGCTTGAAGGTTCTGCGTAAATCATCCTGGCGACGACTGCATTTGCTACCTTCGCAGATCAAAATCATCCAGGGACAAGTATCGTGTAGTGGTTTCATTACTTATAAGTGCTAAAAAACAAAAGTACAATATAGGGGTTGTCCCCCGTAAGGGATGCCGCTAACTTTTTAATAGAATCGGTGTAAAGCATCTTTTGTTTTAAAACTAAAATTGTACCAAACGTTAAATGCTTGCCAACGCCCTTTTAACGTTCCGATCGTACTAGCTCAGGTTGTATGAATACAGAAGTAATAATTATGCTGGCCATTGGCATTGTGGCCTTTTTGTATGCTTCGGTGGGGCATGGTGGAGCGAGTGGGTATCTGGCTGTACTGGCTATCTTCGGTACGCAGCCCGAATTAATGAAGTCTTCCGCACTGGTGCTGAATCTGTTTGTATCGATGTCCTCTTTCCTGCAATTCTATCGGGGCGGGCACTTTAGCTGGCCGAAATTCTGGCCTTTCGCTCTGGCCAGCGTACCGATGGCCTTTGTGGGGGCGGGCATACCCCTGAGTGCCGGGTTGTACAAACAATTAC
>NZ_JBMDWJ010000321.1:0-2799 GCF_048595215.1 Siphonobacter sp. | reverse complement strand
CTTCAAAACGGAGATGAAAGTGCGTTCTCATCCCTGTATGATCGGTATTGGAGTAAACTGTACGCCTACGTATATAACCGCATTCGCTCGCAGGAGGATACGGAAGAGTTAGTACAGGAAGTCTTTATTGTCTTGTGGGAAAACCGGCAATCCATCACCATTACTGATTCGCTATCGCTGTATCTGTTTAGTATTCTCAAGCGGCAGCTCGTTTCCTATTTCCGTTCTGAGAAAGTCAAATCGGTCTTTGCCGAGCATTTCGCCCACTTTGTTCAGGGACAAATGGATAATTCCACGGACGAACGCTGGGCCGTTGATGATTTGCAGCAACGCATTGAGGCCGCTATCGCCGAGCTTCCCAACAAATGCCAGGAAGTCTTCTGGCTGAGCCGCAAGCAGCAACTCAGTAGCCTGGAAATTGCCAGCCAGCTCCAAATCTCCCAACGAACCGTAGAAAACTACCTATCCCGAGCGGTTGCTCACCTGAAGCTTCAGTTAGGTGATGTACTGGTTTTCTGGGCATTCACTTACCTTTTTTCGGCATCTCTGTAAAGCTTCTTCTTCTCTTCTTAGAGACCTCCATTTGCCCCTTGGTAATTTTTTTCAAAAAAATTTCATTTGGACTGTGCGTAAAAGGTCCCCCAAGCGATATTACAGTAAACAGGCATTGTAAAATATGCTTTCGACAATACCTCACAAAACCATAGAATCTATTGTATCCAACCTTTGACTTTTATGAACGAGTCCAGATTCGATGAATTGTTAACCAAATATCAGCTCGGACAATGTAACCCGGAAGAATACGCCCTTGTCGAACGATGGTTAGAATCGTTGTCGGATCATTCGTTTGATCAGATTCCGCCCGCTCAGCAGGAAGCGATTAAAACCCGGATGCAGCGTTCCCTGAATAACCGAATTCAACCGCAGAAACCCGTTCGACGGCTATTGCGATCCCGGTTTCAGATTGCCGCCTCGATTGTACTCCTGCTGGCCGTGGGTCTTGGGTTCTGGCAATGGAATCGGTCTCGCGTTGTACCACAAATCGCGTACGCAGACCTGCATCAGATCAAAAAAGTCATTCTACCCGATGGAAGTTTGGTTTGGTTGAAAGATTCCAGTCGCCTCGAATATCCCTCCCGATTTACCGGAGCCGTTCGGGAGGTTCGACTACACGGAGAGGCTTTATTTGAAGTAGCTAAAAATCCGGAATTCCCCTTTATTATTCATGCGGGACAAATGACCACAAAAGTTTTAGGTACCAGTTTCAATATCAAAAGCCGGAATAAGCAGGCCGAAGTCGTTGTTTTTACGGGAAAAGTAACCGTCAGTACGGCGGCCCAGACGATAACGCTAGCACCTAGTCAAAAGGCCGTTTACGCTCCGCAAACGCAGAAAATTGAATCGACGCATATTGCCGCATTCGCTCCCGTAAAACAGGAATATAGTCAGGGAACGGAGTACAATATGGATTTTAATGACAGTTCGCTGGCCGAAGTGCTGGCACGCATAGAAAAGAAGTTTGATGTGCAGATCAGCTATGATGTGGCTCGTCTGAAAAACTGCCTGTTTACGGCCGAACTGACCGATCAATCCCTGGAGAATACGTTAGGTGTGTTAACCCAGACATTTGGGGGTACCTACGCGATTACCGATTCGAAGGTAGAGCTCAAGGGCTTATCCTGTAATTAACTCCCCTTTGTTTTCACTTTCAATACCTTAGCTAACTACTGCATGAATTAATCTTCTCCCCGTTTTTTCATTAAAAAAGGGTCAAGAGTGCACCACCACCCTTGACCCGATAGGCCCCGGCACTTGTCAAGCTTCCGCTTTTTGAGCGGATCAGGGTCCCCTTTGTCTTATTCGAACAATAAAACCTGACCAAATTAATGCTAAAAAAGTCTACTCCCCAAGTCTTTATCTATCAAATTATGCGGTTTACGGTCTATCAGTGCGTCTTTGTACTCTTACTGGCCAGTATGGCTTTCGCTCATGATAACTACGCTCAGGGGGTTTTGAAGCGATCGGTAACGATTTCGGCTCAGAACCTTACGTTAAAGCAACTGCTGCAACAACTGCAAACCCAGGCGAACGTTCGATTCGTCTACAGTAGTAGTCAGGTTCAACTCGACCAGAAGGTTACTTTATCCAGCGTACAGGAACCTCTGAATCAGGTATTAGCCAAAGCCCTCTACCCGCTTGGTCTGAGCTTTACCAACCAACCGAATTCCAATCTCATTATCATCAAACCGGCGGTTCATACGGCGGCTGAGACAGCCCCAACGGTGGAACGGCAAATTTCCGGACAGGTACTGAGTGCCGACAACGAGCAGCCGATGATTGGCGTAAGTGTTCGGGTGAAAGGCACTACTCAGGGTACCGTTACGAATGACCGGGGCGAATTCCGCATCACGACTCCGGATATGGGTGTCACGCTGATTTTCAGCTATGTCGGCTATGAAACCCGTGAAGTAGGTCTGGGAACGCAGTCGTACCTGAAAGTCGACCTGAAACCAAAAGACGCTTCCCTCAACGATGTAGTCGTCATTGGTTATGGCACCACGACACAACGTTTTAATACCGGAGCCGTCAGCTCGATTACGGCGAAAGACATTGCCGTACAGCCCGTTTCGAATCCTTTGGTCGCGTTACAGGGCCGGATTTCGGGGATGCAGATTACGCAGAACAATGGTTTACCGGGTAGTGCCGTTCGTATTCAGATTCGCGGCCAGGGTTCCTTAGGGGCCGGAACGATTCCTTTGTACGTCGTGGATGGCGTTCCCTTTACCCTTTTCAATGGAT
>NZ_JBMDWJ010000320.1:0-78509 GCF_048595215.1 Siphonobacter sp. | reverse complement strand
TCCTAAAGAAGAAAGGGATAAAGGCACCAATGCGGATCAATAATGCATAAAAAAAGAGCACTTCATCAAAGGAGTGCTCTTTTTTTGGATAAACTTATGACTTAATGCGATTCCCGCAATTTCCAGGTTCCGGATTTTCCAACCAGGAAATCCATATCAGCTCCCTGGTGCGATTGCTGGACGTGATTCAGGTACAAATTGGTATAGCCGCGTTCGTAGCCCAATTCCAGCGGCTGCCAGAGCTTTTTACGCTCGGCCAGTTCCTCATCGGATACGTGCAGGTGCAGGCTTCGGTTGGGTACATCCAGCGTAATGAGATCGCCGTTTTGCACCAGAGCCAGTGTACCTCCAATGGCCGCTTCGGGTGAGACGTGCAGGACGACCGTACCGAAACCAGTACCACTCATCCGACCGTCGGAAATACGGACCATATCGTGGATTCCTTTTTCAAGGAGTTTCTTCGGTAAAACCATATTTCCTACTTCCGGCATACCGGGGTATCCCTTCGGACCGACGTATTTCAACACCATGACACAGGTTTCATCGATGTCCAGATCCGGATCGTCAATACGGGCTTTATAATCGTCAATATCTTCAAATACAACGGCTCTACCCGTGTGGGTCATCAGGTGCGGACTGGCGGCTGAGGGTTTGAGTACAGCACCATTCACGGCCAGATTGCCTTTTAGTACGGCCAGTCCGGTGTTGGGTTTGAAGGGATTATCAACCGAAGCAATGATTTCCCGGTTATGGGCATTGGATAAAACAATGTTTTCGCCCATCATTTGCCCGGTTACCGTCAGAGCATCCAGGTTGAGCGAATTGGAAAGCTCTTTCATTACCGCAGGCAAGCCGCCCGCGTAGTACAGATCTTCAAAGAAGTGCTCGCCTGAAGGCTGAATATTGGCAATGAAAGGAATATTTTCGGACAAGCGATCGAAATCCTGTAAGTCCAGTTCCACGCCAATCCGACCCGCAATGGCCATGAGGTGAATCACGAAGTTGGTAGAACCACCGATAGCGGCGTTGACCATGATTGCGTTTTCAAAGGCCTTTCGGGTTAGTACTTTCGACATGGTCAGGTCTTCGCGGACCATCTCCACGATCCGGCGACCCGTCATGTGAGCCATCGTCTTTCGGCGGGAATCTGCCGCCGGAATCGAAGCATTATCGGGCAAAGTCAACCCCAGCGATTCGACCATGGATGCCATCGTGGAGGCTGTGCCCATTACCGCACAGTGACCGGCACTCCGGGCCATACAGCCTTCAGCAGCAATGAATTCTTCCTGCGACATCTCCCCCACTTTATAGGCTTCGGCAAAACGCCAGACATCCGACGTACCGATTTTACGGCCTTTGAAATGCCCCGCCAGCATGGGCCCGCCCGAGATGACAATACTGGGCAAGTCCACACTCGCCGCTCCCATCACCAAAGAGGGCGTCGTTTTATCACAACCGCACATCAGCACGACGCCATCAATAGGATTTCCGCGAATAGATTCCTCCACGTCCATACTGGCCAGGTTTCGGTACAGCATGGCGGTAGGTTTCATGAGGGTTTCGCCCAAAGACATGACGGGAAACTCCACGGGAAAGCCCCCAGCCTCCCATACGCCCCGCTTGATACATTCGGCGAGTTCGCGGAAGTGGGCATTACAGGGCGTTAACTCCGACCAGGTATTACAGATTCCGATGACGGGCTTGCCCATGAATTCATGGTGCGGAAATCCCTGATTTTTCATCCAGGCCCGGTAAATGAAACCGTCTTTACCCGTCTTGCCAAACCAGTCCTGTGAACGGAGTTTCTTTTCTTCTTGCATGTTTCAGTGTTCAGTTTAGAGGGTTATGTCTGACCTTATTCAAAGGGGGACGCATTAAAATCCGTCCCTGAAAAATGGGTCGAGCCTACGGCTCTTGGTCAGTTGGTGGTCAGAGTGATGAGTTATTAAATTAGGTAGCTTTTCGTAGATGGTGAACTTACCGATGTTCTAAATACGTCAAATTTATTACTCAAGGGCATTTTCTTACGAATGCAGCCCAAAGCTTGACACTCCTTTAGATGCCGAATAACCTTGTATCTTTCCACGATGATCTTTCACGCAACTCAATGGGTGCTACAAGTACTACTATCCGCTTCATTTCTCCAAAGCATTTTTTCGCTAGTATCGCTCAAACTTGCGTACTCGTCTCCGCTAAAGCTTGCGATACAACGGTACGTTTTTCAAGAACAAGAGCCGTAGGCTAGGCCCATTTTTTAAGAACGGATTTTAATCCATCCCCATCCAATGCCCATTCACAAATAAAACACAGTATTCACCAGTACAAGTGAAACACTGTGTTTTAGCAGACGCAAAGAAGGGACGTTAGTCGTTTTGTTCGACCACTAACTTCTCAATCAATAAAATTAAAATGTGAATCACTTTAATGTGAATCTCCTGAATACGATCCGCGTAGCCAAAATGCGGTACGCAGATTTCCACGTCCGCTTGTCCGGCCAGTTTGCCTCCATCTTTTCCGGTCAGAATCAATACCTTCATGCCCTTGGAGCGGGCGGCTTCTACCGCTTTGATGATATTAGCCGAATTTCCGGACGTACTAATTCCAACCAGTACATCCCCGGCAAAGCCCATGCCTTCCACAAAACGGCTAAATACGTGATCGTAGCCGTAATCATTGGATACGCAGGATAAGTGACTGACGTCGGAAATGGCAATGGCCGGCAATGATCGTCGGTCGTTGCGATACCGGCCCGTAAGTTCTTCAGCAAAGTGCATCGCATCACAATGCGAACCGCCATTTCCGCAGGAAATGATTTTGTTACCGTTCTGAATCGCCGAAGCCAGTAAGTGAGCCGCGTCCTCAATATGCTGAATATGTTTAGGATCGTTTAAAAAGCGATCCAGTACTTGCTGAGCTTCTGATAATTCCTGTTGAATAATCGACTGTAACATGGATAGTAAGGATTGGGCGTTCCGGGCCAAATCTTTCCCGAAACGCTGAACATTAAGCCGAAGCCCGGTAATATAAGGTTGAACAGTTTTCGGAACGAAGAATGTTACGGGCCGCTGCCTGAATCAGTTCGCCCGATACGGCCTGAATGCGTTCTGCTTCCAGATTGGCCCACTCAGCATTTCCGGCATTGGCCGCAAAAGCCAGATTCATCGCCCGATTCAGTAATTCGATTTCGGAGAAGGCCAGGGTGGCCTCAGCCTGATTTTTCACTTTCAGTACTTCCGATTCCATGGGTCCTTTCGCCAGCAGTTCATCAATGATTTCCTGAATGGCCTTTTCGCCCTCTTCAATCGATACACCCTGATTCAGATTACCCTGAATGACGAATAAGCCGGGTTCCAGACTACCCGTAGGATACGCATTGATGGAATTAAACAGAGCCTGTTCTTTCACCAGCTTGCGATACAAGCGTGACGATTTTCCCCGGCCCAGAATATCCGCCAGCAAATCGGCTGGATAATACCCGGCCTCGTACCGACCCGGCATATGATAAACTTTATACAGGGCGTCTAGTGGTACTTTGGCTTCAACCTCCTGAAAACGGGCCTCGGTTTGCAAGGGTTCCTCAGGCAACGCCCGCTGATACGGCTGACCGGCGGCGATGGGTTCAAACCATTTTTTACTCAGGGCTTTTACCTGCTCTACGGTTACATTTCCGGCGACGACCAACAAGGCATTGCTCGGCACGTAATACCGGAAAAAGAAATTCCGTACATCTTCCAGCGTTGCTTCTTCAATATGGCTGATTTCCTTGCCAATGGTCGCCCAACTGTAGGGATGTTTCGTGTACGCCAGGGGCCGAAGCTTCAGCCACACATCGCCGTAGGGCTGGTTGAGATAGCGTTGTTTGAATTCTTCGATGACCACATTCCGCTGTACTTCCAGCACCTGGGGATCGAAAGATAGCGACATCATCCGATCCGATTCCAGCCAGAAGGCCGTCTCCAGATTAGTCGCCGGTAAGGTGATATAATAGTTAGTAATATCGGCAGATGTAAATGCGTTATTCTCTCCGCCTACCCGTTGGAGCGGTGTATCGTAATCGGGAATGTGCTTCGAGCCGCCGAACATCAGGTGCTCGAAGAGGTGGGCAAAGCCCGTTTTTTCGGGGTTTTCATCCCGCGAACCCACATTATACAAAATATTGACGGCTGCCATGGGCGTGGTGTGGTCTTCGAGCACATACACCTGCAAGCCGTTATCCAGAGTAAAAGTCTGATAATGAATCATAGTCCTCAACCGGACGTATTTCGGCGAACGCTTAGTCCGCCGCATCCGTTTCCTTCCGACAAATCTACGGTTATGGGTTAAATGCACCCTATCTTTAACGGCTCAATGTTTTTAAAATTTCCAGTAAGTACCCTACTTTTTGCATACCCATTGGTAAACCCTAGTCATGAAACATCATACGTATTTACGCTTTTTGCTCCTTCTTCTCTGCTTCATTTTCCAAAATTTCTCCGCTACATCTCAGATTCTCAATGATCGCGAGACCCAGCAGCAAGTCATTGAAGCCCTCCAAAACATTTACAATTTCGAGTTCAAAGAAGCCGAACCTTTCCAGCAAAAAATTAAAGCTAAATATCCAAATCACCCGGTCAATCCTTTACTATTGGCGATTCAGACCTACTGGCAGTATCTGCCCGTGGCCGAGAACGCTTCGGCTGCCAATCGGTACCAGTCGTATTTGAATCAGTCGCTCGAACAGGCGGAACAGATGAAGTCCGTTGATAAACACGATACGGAAGCTACGTTTTTTCTGCTGGCCTCCCATAGTTATCTGGCGATGCTGGAATCGGACCGTGGCGAGTTTATGAAAGCCGCTTCGGAAGCCAAGCGTACCTACAACTACATGAAAAAGGGCTTCAAGTTAACCGAACAAAATCCGGAGTTTTTCTTTTCAACGGGTCTGTACAACTATTACCGCGAACAGTATCCGCAAGATCACCCCATCGTAAAACCCATCATGGTATTTTTCCAAAATGGGAATAAAACCCTGGGATTAAAACAAATGGAAACGGGGTATCAAAGGGGGATTTTTACCAAAACGGAAGCTGCGTATTATTTGGTCTATGTACTCATCAAACATGAGAATAACCCGGCAAAAGCCCTGACCTACTCTACGCCTTTACTGAAAGAATATCCAAACAATCCGGTTTACTTGACGCGGCATACCGAAGCCCTCACCTTGGCGGGCCGATACACCGACGCCGAACCACTGGCTCAGCAACTGGCCCAGAAAAAGCAAGTGGTTTTTAAATCATCGGGTGAAGTTTTTCTGGGATTGGTTTTGGAAAAAGGAAAGAAAAACGATGCCGCGGCGGCCTCGTATTACCAGAAGGCCCTGCAAAACAAAATAAGTGAACAATATACGCAAGATTATCACGCCATGGCTTATTGCGGACTCGCCCGTATTGCGGATCGTTCGGGTAAGAAAGATCAGGCTCGGGAGTATTATAAGAAGGCTCAGAAACTGGCTGAATATCGAAGTACGATGGACGAAATTAAGCAGGCTTTGAAGTAAGTCTGACGCTGTACTAAAGATTAAATGGGAATTAAAAAATTCCCAAATGAAGCGTTTCGCGAATCAGCGGTACAAAAATTTTAAGTACAGATATAGCTTTATCCATTGTGAAATAAGCTTTCGTATTTTATTCATTTTTTTCACCCTGATACCATGAAAACGTTCAGCATTGCCCTGTTACTAACCGCTCTTAGCTTCGGTTCATTCGCCCAACAGCCCGTAGTCGTCACTAAAAAAACGGTAGCGAAGAAAAAGACGGAACACGTTTCTACTAAAAAAACTACGAGTCCGTCCGCTGAAGGAAGTAGCAAAAACGTCTCGAAGAAGGTAGAAACTTCGACCGTAAAAGGAGCAAATGGTGATACAAAGACCACCACCAAAACGGCAACCAAGACCAAGAAAAATTCTTAATCAATAAGCAGGTGGCTCTTACGGGCCACCTGCTTTGTTTTTATATACTTTATAGACTTATACATTAAGCACGCTTACAATCTTTTCTATTTATAGTTGCTTCACCTTTCCTGCGTATATTCTAAATTCAACGACTTTCTTTAACAAGAGCTTATTTTTAGCTTCATTACCTACTTCTTATTCACCTAAAGTCACTTGATTATTAGCGTCCATACGGCTGGTGGAGTAAAACCATTGTTCCTTCTACTACTCTGTGTATAAAGAATTCTTCTAAATGTTAGGGCTACTAGTCTGATCCAAAGACCAGCATTAACTATCCTAGTTTCAACATGCTTCGCTCTTTTCTTTTTTTAGTAAAACTCAACTAGGAAATCAAGTATATTCTTTTCATTTTCGCTCGACTTTACTGATTAATCCACCATTCTCCATCATCTATGAAACAATTATTTACCTTGATTTTACTTAGTCTATTTGCGTTAACCTCCTGTCAAAAAACCACCTACACGTACTTCGCCAAATCTACCGCACCGCGTATTGAACGTAAGAAAGTTGCTACGAAGCCTGACACTACGACTACGCCGCTGATTCCTAAAAAAGAATTACTGGCTTCGGCCATTCCTGTTCTTTCAGCGGTTCCTAGTCTGGTAACTTCTACCCCATCCCATGCAGTGACATCAGCCAAAGCTTTTACCAGTCAGCCTACTAAGGTTGAGTTTCGTCAACGGTTACTGACGAAAATGGTTACCAAGAAGATTCAAAAGCTTCAGACTAAAGCGAAGCGTACGGCTGATTCCCGGCGTACGGAGCCTATTTCCGTCGTTTCTTTCATTGCGGGAATTCTGGTTTTGCTAGACGTCTTATTGATCGGTAGCGGGCTTTTATTTTTACTGGGAACGATTGTCGCTATTGTCTTTGGTTTTGTCGGATTAAGTAAGATTAATCGTCATAGCTCTGAATATAAAGGTCGTGGATTCGCCGTTACGGGCTTATCTCTTGGCTTTTTGGGCCTATTACTGGTCATCATCGCCTTAATCGCTTTATCTACGTTTTCATTCTCCTGATTGCGTGGCTGATTCAATTCAACCAACAAAAAGCGGCCCCAGAAGAGCCGCTTTTTTAATAGCACATTACCTAATTCTTTACTCGTTTTTCTTGCGTTCAGCTTCCAATGCCAGTATGTTTTTATAGGCAACCTTAATCGTATTCGGTACCTTTTCAAGCACTTTCACCTGTACATAATCTTCGCCTTCATTTTGGATTTCTACCTTCAACTTCCGTAAAGGAATCTTGGCGGCTTGTGGCTGACTGGTACCGAAAATGTACGTGCCTTCTCCATCATCCAGAATGGCAGTGCGTGGCAGTGTATTCGAACTTTTCCGCTCGCTGGCTCCTACAATTTTCGCCCGAACGTTCATATCCGAGAAAATGATGTCATTCGTATGCGGACGTTTGAAGTTCACGTACAGCGTAATCGCTCCGTTTTCGGCATCCAACGCACGGGCTACACTGGCGACGGTTCCCTGCACAGCTCCAATTTCCGAGTTTGGGAAGGTCAGCTCCACTTTTTGTCCAACCTGAATTAACTCCGCGTCCTTCTCGTACACGTATACGTTTGCCTGTAATTGTTCGGTATTCAGAATATCTACCAGTGGATCGGTAGGCGTCGCCAGCTTACCCAGATTTTGGTGTACTTTATAAATTGAGCCGCTAATGGGAGCACGAATAATGAGTTCGGGCGAGACGACGGCTTTACGAATGTCATTAAGCTGAGTGGCATTGAAGTCCAGCAGAGCCAATTTGGCTTTGAAGGCCTTTTCCCGTCCAATGGCCGCATTCAATTTTGCTTCCGTAGCCTGATAATCAGCGAGTACCCCGACGTTACTTTTCCGTAATTCAGCCTGACGATTGAATTCAATTTCCAGGAAGTCAGCTTCACTTTTCGCCGTGATGTACTGATTTTTTAGCTCCAGAAACTCCCCACTGGTCAGTTTCATCAATGGTTGTCCTTTCTTCACAAACTGGCCTTCCCGCACGTAAATCTGGTCGACGTGGCCTTCCACTTCACTGTGTACTTCGGATCGGCTATCCGGGAACAGTTTAATCTTTCCGTTGGCATTAATGACTGGACGAAGCTGCCGATCTTCGAAGCCCGTCAGATCAACGTTAACCGATTCGAGTTGCTTCATCGACAACTGTAAAGAATCCGCACTCACGCTTACCTGAGCCGGTTTTTCTTCCGCCTTGGATTCTGCGTCACTATCTGAACAACTAGTTAGAAAGCCACTCAGGCCCAGCAGGGCCAATAGGGGCAAAAAGGTCTTTTTCATGGGTTATTCTCCTTTCAGGTATTGAATGGTGATGATCGAGTTATTGTAATTCCGGACAACATCCAGGTATTCAGCCCGGATCTGGAACGCCTGCTGTAGGTTCAGCAGAAAGTTGTAGTAGCCAATGCTGCCCAGCCGGTAACTATCCTGAGCGGCTTTGACGATTTCATCCGCCTGATTGAGAGCGAATGTTTCGTAGTAATCCAGCGACTCCTGATAGGTCCGGTAGTCTGAAGCCGCTTTATCGAAGGCTCCCCGCAGTTCGTAGCCACTCAGCGAAATCTGTTGCTGAGCAATTTCAATATCCTTGCGGGCTCCCGCCTGACGGGAACGGTACTGCCACTGCCAGAGCGGTACCGTCAGGCCAAACTCCCACCGGAAAGTCACGGGTGTTTCCCGGCTTCCCTGGTTCATGTAGCCAAATGAAATACCCGGCAATTGCCGACTTTTTTCGACTTGCAGTAACTTTTCGTTGTACCGACGATTTTCTTCGAAATACGCCACCCGCGGGTTGGAAGAAAAAGAGGTATCCGCCGCTGAAATAGTCGCACCGTAATTGATTCGCTTGAAATCTCCCTTGACTGTTCGTGTACTATCAGGAGCCAACCCCGTCAGAATCCAGAGTTGGATACGGGCTCCGCGAAGCCGGGCTCGCGACTGTTTCAAATAGATCTGGTTTTCGCGGTATTGAGACTCGGCGTTTAGCCGTTCGATCCGTGAAATCTGTCCGACATTCAGTCGTACGTCCGTCACCCGAACGAAGTTCGAAAGCAGACTATCCTGCTTTTCGAAGTTCTGGATCACTCGCTCGTAGTACAGAATGTCGTTAAACACCGAGCGAACCTGATACGAGAGTTCGTTAAACGTCACGTTTTTTTCCGCCTGATTGACTTTTACCAGTTGCCGCTGAGCTTTTCGCTGGTTACTGTATACCGTAGGAAATTGAATAGCTTGCAGAAATCCCAACCGATAGTTCTCGCCACTCGGAGCCTGCGTGTAAATACGGGGCGGCTCAATATTGAGCGTTGCGGGCAGAAGTACTTGCTCCCGTTCAATTCGCAGATCGGCCAAACGCGTCTGGGGATTGTGCTGTCTGGTTAAGTTCAGAGCCTGATCCAGCGTCAGCTCACGTACGTCTTCTACGGATCCTACTTCGGGTTTCGTTGGGATGGCCTGATTGGGGGTAATCTGAGCTGTAGCGGCCAGTAAGCTCGTGGCGAGTAGCAATACGATTGTGCTTGTAATGGGGACAGCTTTAGCTTTTACACCACCCGTTAAGCCTCCTTTTTTCGGCTTTCCAGCGAACATGGCGTACAAAATTGGTAAGACAATGAGGGTCAGTACCGTAGCGGTCAGCAGACCTCCAATCACCACCGTTGCCAGGGGCTTCTGTACTTCTGAGCCTACACTGGTTGACAAGGCCATGGGCATAAAGCCGAGTGCCGCCACAAACGAAGTCATCAGTACCGGGCGGAAGCGTTCTTCGATCCCTTTCAGTACCCGTTCGTTCGGGTCGTCAATCCCTTCATCGCCCAAAGCATTGAAGTGACTGACTAACAAAATTCCATTCAATACCGCTACCCCAAACAGAGCGATAAAGCCAACTCCGGCGGAAATACTGAAGTTCATATCCCGAATCAGTAGCGAAAATACCCCTCCCACCGCCGACAAGGGTACTACGGCGTAGATCAGGAAGCTGTCGCGGAAATTGCGGAAGGTCAGATATAACAGGCCGAAGATGACGAGTAGGGCAATGGGTACGACAATCGAAAGTCGGTCTTTCGCCCGTCCGAAGTTCTCGAAGTCACCCCCGTAGTTGATGTCGTATCCCTTGGGGAGTTTTACTTTGGCGTCCACCTGTTTGATCACGTCGCTTACCACCGACTGCAAGTCACGACCCCGGACGTTAAAGCCCAGGTTTACGACCCGTTTCATGTTTTCGTGTACAATCTCCGAAGGCCCAATGGTCTCTGAGATGGTGGCAATGTCCCGTAATGGGATCGGGTTATTATTCTGATCGTTAATGAGCAGGTTCTCAATATTTTCGGGACGCGTCCGGTCTTCGCCCGTCAGTCGAAGCGTTACATCAAAACGACGATCATCTTCGTACACCACACCCGCCGTTGCTCCCCCGAAAGCCATCTGAATGGCCCGGTTTACCTGTTCAACCTTGATTCCGTATACGGCCATCCGCTGACGGTCGTAGTGAATATTCAACTGCGGCAGACCAAATACCTTACTCCCTTTCACGTCTACGGCTCCGGGTACATTGCGTACGATCTGAATGATCTGCTTGGTTTTCTTTACCAGCGTATCCAGGTCTGTTCCGTATAATTGCACGACGACCTGCGTCCGGGCTCCGGAAATCATATCGTTGACCCGGCTTTCGATGGGTTGCGAAATGGCGTAGAGCGGACCGGGGAACTGCGACATGTACTCGTTCATTTTAATCGCCAGTTCCTGCTGATTAGTCGCCTTGGTCCAGTGCTTTTTGTCCTTCAGTTCGACGTACACTTCCTGGGATTCCAGCGGCAGTGGGTCAACTTTTACCTCGGACGTACCAATTTTTGATACGACTCCTTCGACCTCATCCGGAAATTCTTTCATAATACCAGCCTGGAAAATCTGGCTCTGGCGAATCGATTCTGTCAGTGGTGTACCCACGGGCAAATCCATATCCACGACCATGTCGCCTTCCTGAATCTGCGGCATAAACTCACCCCCGATTTTCCCAAAACCGATGATCCCGGCAGTCAGTACCGCCAGGGCAAACAGAATCACCGCCCACTTCACGCGTAAGCCTGCCCGTACTACGGGACGCAGACCTTTGAGGAAAAACTGTACGATTTTTTCCGAGAAGCCATCGTGGTGTGCCGACTTCGGTGGCCGCAACATGACGGCACACATCATCGGTACGTAGGTAACCGCCAGTAACAAGGCCCCTATGATGGCAAAGGCTACCGTTTTGGCCATCGGCGAGAACATTTTGCCCTCAATCCCCTGCAACGTCAGAATGGGAACGTATACGATAAGGATGATCAATCCACCGAAAATCACCGATTTTTTTACTTCCGCCGCCGCTGAAATAACAACTTCCTGTCGATCGGCGAAAGTCATTTTCTTGCCTTGAAATTTACTCATACGCAGGGCCAGGAAAAGTACGGCGGACTCCACAACAATGATCGCCGGATCGACCAGCAGACCAAAGTCAATCGCTCCCAAACTCATCACGTTTCCAACCACTCCAAATTCCTTCATCCAGATAAAGGCAAAGAGCATGGCCAGCGGAATAACCGAAGCCGCGAGCAAACTAGCCCGCCAATTGCCCAGGAAGATCAGAATGACAATCATGACAATGATGGCCCCTTCCACGAGGTTTTTCGCTACCGTTGCAATGGCGGCGTTCACCAGTTTCGAGCGATCCAAGAAGGGCTCGATGGTGAGTCCGGGGGGTAATTCTTTCTGAATTTCGGCGAAACGCTCTTTCAAACGGGAAATCACTTCGTTTCCATTCGCCCCTTTCATCATCAAAATGGAGCCCCCTACGACTTCGCCCTCACCATTGTTGGATAAAGCTCCGAAACGTAAGGCGTGGCCAAATTCCACATCGGCTACGTCTTTTACCAGAATGGGTACACTTCCGTTTTTCTTCACCACGGCATTGGCAATGTCTTCGAGTGAAGCGGCCAGACCAATACCTCGGATGGTGAATGCCTTGTTTTCCTTTTCGATGTAGGCACCGCCCGTATTGCTATTGCCCTTGTTCAGGGCTTCGTATAATTCATCTACCGTAACGCCCAGTGCCCGCATGCGGTCGGTTTTGATCTGAGCCTGATATTCTTTGGCGTATCCTCCGTAACCACTTACGTCGGCTACGCCGGGCAAACCGAGTAATTTACGCCGTACGACCCAATCCTGGATGGTACGGATTTCGGTCAGCGTGTAGGGACTATTATTGAGGTCTTTCGGACGAATAACGTATTGAAAAATTTCGCCCAAACCCGTCGATACGGGTCCCAGGATGGGCGTACCGGCTCCTTCCGGAATTTCGGCCTGTACCTGCGTCAAGCGTTCAAATACCTGTTGGCGAGCCCAATAGATATCCGTATCATCCGTGAAAATCAGCTTTACTACGGATGAACCAAATTTGGAATAGGAACGCACTTCCGTTAATCCTGGAATATTGGCCATGGCCATTTCCAGGGGCGTAGTGATGTAACGTTCGATTTCGAGAGAAGATAAATTAGGGGAATTGGTAATTACGTCTACCTGCTGGTTGGTTACATCAGGTACTGCGTCAATGGGTAGTGTTTTTAACGAATAGCCACCCCAAATGGCCATTACCAGCACCAGAAGACCAATCGTAAACGGACTTCGGACGCTGAATGCGATAATTTTATCGATCATAGCGGTCAGGGATACAACAAGGACTGCCCTGTGTATCCATTGGTTTCAACAAGAAATAAGCAACTAGCCCAGCCAAGAATAGCTGAGAAATGGAAAGGAGGAAATCAGTCCAATTGCGGGGGTGGACTAATTAAAACGCCATCAATGGATTGGTAATGGCTGCAATACTGGAATAAACCAGCTTGTCTGAGAAGAATCAGCCAGAAACGCCGGGACTGCGTAGTTAACAAGGCAGCATCGAGGTGTTTAGAATCGGAAACGTGGTGGCTGTGTTCTTCCTGCGAATCGGTATCCCAGCGTTCGTCATCCGGTGTACTATCACTCTTCCAATACCGGATTTTTTTCTTACAATCCGGATCTTTGTCTGCCATAAAAGTAGAAGTATTTCTTTCTAAAGTACAATTATTTTCCACCCAGAAAGGTAAGGCATAGGCGGAGGTACCTAGTAGAAAAAATACCATCAAACAGAGATACATTCGCATTATAGTTCTGTTTGCCAACTTCTCTTTAACTAAAATCTGGCTATTAACTACTTCAAAGGAATTAAATTTTAATTAGAATTTCAAGTTATAAAGCGGATAAAATACAATTTCAAAAGGTATTTGCGACCAATCAGGGGATTTTAGATAGGTATTTGCTGGGGGTGTTAAACCGATTCGCGGAGGCACAAAAAAAATGGGGAGAGTTAGGCTCTTCCCATTTTTACTACCCACTGACGCTACCTTAAGCAGAAGCCAGATGCGGATTAGGTGTTAATTCTACATTGGGCGGTGTGTCCATACTGGTGAAGCGTTGCAGGAAACTCAAGACAGCTCCCGTATCCGGCAGACTGTAGCGAGCCAGCGTTTTCTGCTGCCCTACTTTAATCGTAATGGCCCGGTCAGCCAGTGTCCGGAACATGTCTTCATCGGTACGGTCATCGCCAATAGCCAGGATAAAATCATATTGATCATCCGAAGCTAAACGGCTGGCTACACTGCCTTTGTCTACTCCTGTCACCCGTACTTCTACAACTTTATTTCCATCAATCACTTGTAACTGATGGCCCGTCAAGCCGTGCAAGGTATCAATGAGCTCACGGGACTGAGCAAAACCCAGATCGGCTCCGGTATTGCGATAATGCCAAGCCAGGGAGTGCGTTTTTTCTTCCACAAAGGTACCCGGACAACGTTGTACGGCCAGATTCATGGCCTGTTGAATATTACTCCGCCATTCGGGTAGAAAGGCTTCTGGATTTTCCTGCCAGTTTCCATCGGGCAATCGTACCGCTGCTCCGTGTTCAGCAACCAGTTGAATCGAGAGCGATCCAAACCAGTTTTCCAGCGTCTTTTTATCCCGCCCACTAATAATTACAATGCGGTTTTGAGGAACGTTGGCCAGCTCACTCAACAGCTCGATCACTCGTTCACTGGGTCGGGCTAAATCGGGAAACTTAGCAAAGGGAACTAGCGTACCGTCGTAGTCCAGCAATAAAAGCCGCTTTTGGGCTTTCTGATAATTATCCATAAGTTCTTTGCGTAATGCCACATTCAGCAGGCGTACTTCCCACTGATTTTGCTGGGCTTTAGCATTAAATAATTGGGTTAAAAAATCATCCGCCCACTGGACCACGTCATATTCCCGAATACGGGTTTGCATGCGTTTGATTCGCTCAGCCTGCGTTTTAACGGGCATGGAAAGGGCTTCTTCAATGGCTAAAGCCATCCCCACCCGATCCGTAGGATTGATTAGTAAAGCCTCGCCTAATTCGGCGGCGGCTCCGGCTACTTCACTGAGAATCAATACGCCTTGTTCGTCCTGGCGGGAGGCGATAAACTCTTTGGCTACTAGATTCATACCATCCCGAATTGGGGTGATTAATGCCACATCGCAGGCCGTATAGTATGCACAGAGTTGTTCAAAGGAAAGACTACGATACTGGTAAACCAGCGGTTGCCAACTAACCGTAGCAAAACGTCCGTTGATGCGACCGATGTTTTCTTCGATCATCTGCTTCCGTTCCCCGTACGAAGTGATTTCGCTACGGGAGGGGACTACGACCATGACAAAGTTGATCTTACCGTGCCACTCCGGGTGGTTTTCCAGGAATTTCTCGTATCCCTGTAAGCGGTTCAAAACGCCTTTCGTATAGTCGAGTCGATCCACCGAAAAGAGAAGTTTGTTTCCCTGTAACTGCTGATGAATGGCTTCCCGCTCGGCAACAACTCCGGGCAGACGATAAGAGGAGTTGAACCGATCGTAGTCAATACTAATGGGGAAGAGATCGACGCGTACCGGGCGGTTGGGAATCTGCACAAAACGTAGTTTGCTTTCAATGCCTAAGAGACGTTGAACTGATTTCTCGAAATGCTGTACGTAATCGTTGGTATGGAACCCAATAAGGTCGGCTCCCAGCATTCCTTGTAATAATCCTTCCCGCCAGCGGTTGGGCAACATGCGATAAACCTCAAACGATGGAAAAGGAATGTGCAGGAAGAAACCGATAGTTGCTTCCGGGCAACGCTCCCGTAGCATGGCCGGTAATAACATCAAGTGGTAATCCTGTACCCATAAGACATCATCGGGTTGATATAATTCGGCTAGGCGATCCGCAAACACGGTATTTGCCTGTTGATACGCTTGCCAATTGGGTTCTTTGAATTCGGCGAATGATGGAAAATAATGGAACAGTGGCCAGATGGTTGAATTGGAAAGACCGTTGTAAAAACCATCATTTACATCATCATCGAGCCAAAGTGGCTCAATTTTAAACGTTCCAGTCGAACGTTTGCTTTGTTGAAATTCTTCCCAAAGCTCGCGACTAAAATCAGCGTTGCCCACCCATACTACTTCTTCGGGTTCAAAGGAAGAACGGTCCTGAGCTTGTATATAGCTTTTTAGTGCGGTAGCCAAGCCCCCCGCACTTTCCAGCAATTGTACGGTTGATTCCTGCCGTACTAACTGAATAGGTAATCGATTGGAAATTATGAAAAGTCGTTTCATAGAGTTCGGTGGCAGATTCATAGGCATTCCTTACAAAAACCCGCCCTAGGAGTGAAGAAACGGCTGGGCTGGGGAAAAACGAGGAATAGACTTCCAGTTTTTCCAGACATTGAGCGACGACAGTCTCCCCGAGGAATGCATGCTTAACCGTTTAGAAAAACAGGTATACGCATTTAAAAAGGGGAAGAGAACCGCGAACGCAACGGCTCGTTTCAAAAAGTAAAAGTGTCCTTCCGATGAAAAAAATCGTCTAGTTCGGACCCAATAGGAAGCAAAAGAAGGAAGCCGCTAAGCGATTCCTCCCATAATAAGCAGGTAAGCAATTCCGGCGACTAAGGTACCAATGCCGAGCAAAGGAGCATTTTCGAAATTCGGTAACAAGCGAAGATGACGTAATTTGCGACGGCGGAGCCTTGACCAGGCTAATACATGAATGGGTTCTACTATCATGGTCTAACTGGTTTGGTGCTGAACAAACGTAGGCATGAAGCCTTAGGCTGAGCTTAACGAATCATTAAAAACTACTTAAGACGTCAAGCAGGCATTCCAGATTATATAATAATTAATGAATAGTTATATAAAAACTTAGGAATACCATGCCACACTATACGTCATCCGTCAAAAAATAAAACTTTATACAATCGGCTGGTTTCGTACCTCTTTCGGTATCCAGCCTTACATCTTTACTGCTTATGTTATATCACGTTGTTCAGCCAGCCTATTGGTCAGCTCTGGAGGAAGCCACTCCCTACACCCCCGAAACCTTTGCGGAAGAAGGGTTTATTCACCTGAGTACGCAGGAACAGGTAGCGGGTGTACTCGAACGCTATTACGCGGGTGTACGACCTTTACTGCTATTACACCTGGACGAAACCCGGTTTTCAGCCCCCTTACGCTACGAAGCCTCTACCGGGGGCGAACTCTTCCCTCATCTGTACGGTCCCCTCAACCGGGATGCGATTGTACAGATTGAGACCTTGCCAGAGGTTTAGCGGTACAGGTTTTTTGGGATTAAGACTGAAACAACCTTCCAGTCAATGCAATCGCTTCCCTACGAAACTCTCCGCCTCGGCGTTATTGGCATGGGCGGGTTTGGGCTATTTGCTACCCAACACTTCCTACAGGTTTCTGATACTCAACTCATTGCTATTGCCGGAACCTTTCGCGAACAAGCGAAGCAAGCCGCTCGCCGGTTCAAAGCCGATTTGCTGGAAACACCCGAAGAATTAGCAACCCGTACGGATGTAGATGTCATCTATCTGGCCACGCCTCCTTCCCTGCACTACGAACAGGCCATGCTTTGTCTGCGAAACGGCAAGCACGTCATTTGTGAAAAACCGCTAGCAATTACCCCCGACCAGGGACGCGAAATGCTGGCACTCGCCAAAGAACGGGGTCTGGTCATTATTACCAATCTGATGCAGCGGTACAACCCCATGATTGGCCGGGTTCAACAGATCATTAAGCGTAATTTACTGGGAAAACCCATTCACGGCTTTTTTGAAAACTACGCCAGCGATGAAGGTTTGGCTCCTACCCACTGGTTCTGGAATCGAGAGATTAGTGGCGGTATTTTTATCGAACACGCCGTTCACTTTTTCGATTTGTTCGAATACTGGCTGGGAGCCGGAACGGTCGTGGCCGCCCAACGGGTCTTACGGCCCGAAAGCGGTATTGAAGAACAGGTACAGGCGATTGTGAAATACGAAAACGACATACTCGTTAATTTTTACCACGGCTTCACGCAGCCGGGCCGCTTGGACCGTCAGGAATTACGAATCGTATTTGAGCACGGAGACATTACGCTTGAAGAATGGGTACCTACCCGACTGACGTTGCGGGGCATTGTCAACGAAGAACAAACCCAGCAGCTACTCGACATTTTCCCGGGAGCCCGACTGGATATTTCAGCCTCGTACGGCGGCCCGGATCGGCAACAGCGGGGTCGACATAAAGACATTGAAGCGTTCCAGAAAATAGAGCTTCATTTCGGGGATGAAACCAACAAGCAACACCTCTACGGGGATTTGCTCCGGGATTTCTTCACCGAGCAATCGGACTATCTACGGGGTCGCGTTACCAAGCGAAAAAGTACGGAAGAAAACGGCTTACGTTCCCTCGAATTAGCGTATCAGGCCAGTCAGATGGCCCAATAGTCAAGAAAAAGCCCCGAACACTCAAAAGGTTCGGGGCTTTTTATAGCATTGCTTACGACGAAGGGCGTTACGCTATTCTTCATCCAGTTTCGGATAGTCGGTGTACCCTTTTTCACCGGGCGAATAGAAGGTACTGGGATCGCCTTCCGCTAGCGGAGCTTCCTGTTCAAAACGCTCGGGTAAATCCGGATTCGCAATAAATGGGGTTCCAAATGAAATCAAATCCGCCGCTCCGTTTTGCAGGTCTTCTTCCGCCCGCTCCTTTGTATAACTCCGATTCAGAATCAGTATACCCGGAAAGACCTGCCGCACATACTGCCGGAGGGCGGTGTAACCTTCTCCTTCGCTTGCATTGATGAGGTGAATGTACGTGACATACTCGCCCAGCTGATCAGCCAAATACCGATAAATTTCATCGAATTCCGGCTGATAGGGCATATCGTTCATTTCACCGTACGGCGACAAACGAATGCCCACACGATCTTTTCCGATGGCTTCTGCTACCTGCCGGGCTACTTCCAAAGCAAAATGAGCGTATTTTTCGGTGGTTCCACCGTAAGCATCCGTCCGTTGGTTGGTCGTGGGACGAATGAACTGTTCGATCAGATACCCATTGGCTGCGTGTAGTTCAACGCCGTCAAAACCGGCAGTAATGGCATTGGTAGCCGCCTGTACAAATTCCAGGACGGCATCGTGCACTTCGCCTTCGGTCATGGCGTAGGGTACGGGATGGGCTTGCCCCCCTTCCTGATCCGTACGCATATTACCCTTAGCCCTTACCTCCGAGGGAGCAACAATTAAGGCTCCTTCGTGCATATTCAGGCGATGCGAAATACGTCCGGTATGCATGAGCTGTACGAAGATTTTCCCGCCGCGATCGTGTACAGCTTCCGTCACTTTTCGCCAGCCTAAAATCTGCTCTTCGTTCCAGATTCCGGGGATACGGGCATAGCCTTCCCCGTTGATGGAAGGACTGGTTCCTTCCGTAATAATCAGTCCCGCCGACGCCCGCTGAGCGTAGTACAGAGCCATATGTTCGGTAGGAATATGGTCGACACTGGCCCGGTTCCGCGTCATGGGAGCCATAACGATGCGATTATTCAGGCGTAAATCTCCCAGGGACAGGGGCGTAAACAAGCGTAAATCACTCATAAAAACGATAGGATTGTAAAAAGATCGGTCACGGGCTTATTCTTTGGAAATGAAGTAAAAAATCATTCTTTTACTTCATTTTTACGGTGGCATTTCACCCTGGTCTTTTATGAACATTCACATTCGAACGCTTATACCCGAAGACGAAATAGCTTTGGCATTCCTAGCTAATAACCGTGCGATTTATGATAATGTTCGAGATATTTTTCCGCATCCGTATACCCTTGATCACGCTCGGGCATGGATTGACTATGGCCGCAGTCAGCCGACGCTAAATGCCGCCATTACAGTCGATAATTGTTTTGCCGGTTGCGTAGGACTGATTCCGGGAACGGATATTCACCGGGTAAGTGCAGAAATTGGGTATTGGTTGGGCGAGCCTTTCTGGGGGAAAGGCATCATGACGACGGCTCTTGACTTATGGGTACAGCAGATCTGGCAGACGTTCCCAGAGGTACACCGCTTATGGGCGGGCGTTTTTGCGTTTAATACAACCTCAATGCGGGTACTGGAGAAAGTGGGTTTTGAGAAAGAAGCGGTTTTAAAACAGGCCATGATTAAAAATCAGGTAGTGGTTGACGAACACCTCTACAGTCTCCGCCGCTCCTGATTTTGGCATGATCGCTATCGCCGATGGTTATACACCATGAAGGCAAAGAGCAGAATCCAGAGGATATCGACAAAATGCCAGTACAGGGTCATTAGATTTAGCTTGAGCTGGTTGGGCGGATTGACGCTGTAGACGTACGCATCCAGGTATTTATGATTCCGAAGGGCTTCCCAGAAACTACGGGCCAGAAAGAAGAGTCCACCCAGAATGTGCAGCACGTGTAGGCCGGAAATCATATAGATAAAAGCCCCTGCTGGACTCTGCTGCATGGAGATGCCCCGGTGCAGCATTTCGTTCCATCCAATGATCTGCAGTACGACAAAGGTAATGCCCAGGGCCAGCGTCAGCCCGAGCATGATTCGGTAATTCAGAAAGTGTTCTTTTCTAAACGCGGTTTTAGCCGAATGAAGACTCACACTACTGAGAAGAATAACCGCGGTTGAAAGCCAGAAAATACGGGGCAGGGTGACATTATCCCAATCGCTATCGCCGTGCCGCCGTAGCATGTAAGCCAGCAGAACAAAAACAAAGATTAGCACACTCCCCAGCATAGCCAGGCGTAACATAAATCCAAAAGGCTCGCGGCGTTTACTAAGCCAGGTCATAGATTCAGATGGACGTTTTCGGGCCCCGGCTTTTAGCTGTTTGCGTTGGTCTCTCATGGGCATGTAAGAAATGGCGGTAACAAAACTGCCGATGTGCAACTAAAAACCGTTGACTCACTTATAATTTTCCCTGCCAAGTGGTAAGCTGTGGAAACAGAGCCTCTGGTACTTCTCCTTCAAAAATCCCGTACACGGTTGAACCCGATCCCGACATACTGGCATAAGCCGCCCCGGCTTCGTAAAGCTGGCGTTTGATTTGAGCGAGTTGGGGATACTTGGGAAATAACGACTGCTCAAAATCATTCGTTATGGATGCTTGCCAGGTATGAAGGGGTTGTTGTACTACCTGCGTCCATTGAGCCGGAGCCGGCCGTGGACGAATGCCCGCGTACGCTTCGGCAGTTGAACTATGGAGGTCTGGGTAAACCAATAGAATCGACTTTCCAGCTAAATTAAGCATGATTTCTGAAAACTCATCGCCTTTTCCAACGCAGAATTTTGCTTCGTTCCGAATGAAGAAGGCACAATCGCTGCCCAGCGGACGAGCGTACGCTTCGAGAGCTTCCGTACTGAGCTTCAGATCAAAAAGCGTATTAAGTACTTTCAGCGTAAACGCAGCGTCGGAAGAGCCGCCACCAAGTCCAGCCCCGATGGGTACTACTTTATGCAGGTGGATTCGTACGGGGGATAGATCGAAATCCTTTCGTAGCTGTTCATAGGCCCGCAAACACAGGTTGGTTGAGGCTTCACCCGGAATCGGCAAACCCGTACTTCGAAAGCTCGTTTCAGAAGCGGGAAGGATTTCGAGTACGTCACTCCAACCTACGGGTACAAACACGGACTCCAGGTTGTGGTACCCGTCCGAGCGTTTTTCGGTAATGTATAAGCCAAGGTTAATTTTGGCGTTGGGAAAAGCAACCATACTAGTTTTTAAACGAAGCCGGCTAGGGTTTCGGTTCTTCGGCTACCCGAACCGTATCGCGGTCGTGACGACGATTGCCACTTTTGGAACAACCGGCACAACTCATCAGCCCCAGGCCAAGTAATAGGAGTAAACAATAAAATTTCATAGCGATTTACCCACTTTTGAAGTGATCTGTATGGTAAACCGGCGATTAGCGTTTTCGTTCCGGGGATCGCGTGATTTCCCAAAATGGCCACTGCCCACAATCAGGACTTCGCAATTCTTGAATTGATCGAAGTTGATGCCGTTCTGCTTCCAGAAATCCACCAGAGCCAAGGCCCGGCGATAACTGAGTTCGTACCCATTCTGACGCCCGAAACTACTCTGCCAGTTGTCATTTGCTCGCTGGGCATTACCTTCAACTACAACCATATAACTGACGTCCGGGTTTTCTTTGGCTACGTTCTTGATTTTCCGGAACAGTACCTTGCCCGCTTCGAGCAAGCCATTGCGGGTACGGGCGTCAAGTTCGCTCATATCAGCCCGGTTGGGTTTGAAATTAACGTCCACCCCCAATCGAAATCGCTTATTGTTCTCATCGTAGCGAAAATAGGTTCCGTTCAGCTCCTGCAAAGCCCGCTCAATGGTCTGAATTTTCTGGTATTTCAGGGCATCGTTGATATACCCCTCCTCTTTTGACTTTAGAATAGCGACCGTCAGTACATACAGCACCAGCATGACGAAGAACAGACTCGTCATAAGATCGGTATAACTCGGCCAGAAAAAATCAGTATGTCTGGTTTTCAATGATTTGCTTGACTAGTAACGTTAAGAAGCTCGCCCCGATTTGTAATCGGGGTGGATTGGTTTCGCGTCTAAGACGCTTGACCAAAATGCCCCGATCATTCCGTAACAGTTATAAATCGGGGTAAGCGAGCTTAACTCTTTGTTGAGAACATGCGGCTCCAGGCTCCTTTTTCCATCCGCTTTACCATGCGTTCGATGAGTTGCAGGGTCTGGCCCTGCTGACGGCCTAAGGCTTCGAGTTGCTGACGAATCTGCTCCTGCCGCTGGGCGTTTTCTTTCTGGTACAGCTCGGCATTGCGTTCGAGCAGTTCCAGGTAATCGAGCTTGCTGAGTTTATCACGGTTTTGGGTGAAGTACTGATCCGTTGCGTTGATTTCCCGAATCTTGATGTCTTCGATGCTCTTCAACTGATCGTGGATAGTACGATCCAGTGCCCGCAGACTTTGATCGATCAAGTCATCGTACTGCCCTACTTTGTTATTGAAAGCCTGGCCATGCTGATCGAGTTGTTTGAAATGGCTCGTCAGGTATAGATACAGATCCTGTGATTGCTGGAGGCTTTTGGAAATCTGTACGGAAATATCTTCGACGTTCTGTGTACGTTCGACGATTTTCTGCGTATTATCCACCAGCCCATTCAGTTGATTGAGGTAGTACCCGAATTTCTCCAACGAATCCAGACTACTATCCAACTGACTCAGCACCTGAATATTAAAGCTGGCGACTCGATTCAAATCTACTTTTTGCAGGGTATCCAGAGCTTTTTGCTGGGCCATCAGCGACGCGTGGTTTTTATCCACCATGCCACTTAGCTCCTGAACATTATCCCGAAAGGTGGTACTAAAGTCCTGAATACTGCGGTTAAGCGTTGCGAAGATGCCCGCGTTCACGCCTTCGGAAAGGATGGGTAACAATTCCGTTTGGAGAAAAGAGAAAAAAACCTGTTTACGGCTTTCCAGCGTAGCTTTGGCATTGCGGAACGTCCAGGAATTAAGTACCGTCAGCAGCAGACCCGCTAAACTCGCCAGCATGGCAATTTTCACACCACCGATGAGGTTATTAACGCCTTCGCCCTGTAAAAAGCTGGCTGACCCTACGGCTGGCATGGCAAACAGACCGATCACAATACCCGCCATGGTACCCATCAGACCCAGGTACAGGGGAATGGGCATGGTCAGATTAATGCCTTCTTCTTCCGCATCCAGATTCCGTTCGGTAATGTCGCGTAACAAATTAAAATCCGCCAACGAGGTACGATTGCGGATCAGGTAGGTATTAATGCTTTCAAGAATTTTGCCAATGCCCTCGGTTTTATCCGTCGAGACAATCAGGGGCAACTCCAGCGTTTCGCGACCCGGATTCATGGTTTTGAAATTCCAGAGGTCCTGGCGGATTTGTTGTAATTCAGCCTCTGCTTCCGCCCGCATGACCTCGTGGAGATCTTTGGAAAGGAGTACGACTAGTTGATCTTCCCGACGGGTCAATTCTTCGAGTTGCAGATCGTTTACGTGCGTACGTTGCGAAAGACTCTCAATCTGTTTGAGTACTTCGGCGGTGGACAACTGTTCCAGATCCTGCCGCAGTATCCGATACCTCCGAAGGCTAAAGACGGAGCCTTCAGGAATTAATTCGCGAAATCGACTAATTCTACCCCGTGTATCCAGCCATACCCATCCCTGGGCTACCAGAATTCCGAGGATAATGACGATTTCTATTAGTTGGGTCATGTGGGATTTTCGTTTGATACCTAGGCTTTGGGGTAGTTAAGTGTAGGCACCAGAAGGTACTTGCACTTAACTACCCCAAACCCTCATCGCTTTTAATTTTCGAATCGAATGATTGCCTTGTATTGCAACTCCCAGCGATCCGAATCTACACTGGCTTTGGCTAGTTTTCCTTTGGCGACAGTGATAATCCGGCGGGCTCCGTACTCAATGCCTCCACCGTAATCACACACCGGATCCAGGAAGGTTTCCGGATACCGCAGGGCTTCGCTGACCAAACCTGGATCGTCCACGAATTCAAATTCCGCATCCAGCGGGCCCGTCAGACGTACCTGATATAGCGACTGGGAAGGATCAAACTGTGCTCCCCGAATATCCCGGAACGAGCCATCTTTGTTGGGCGTCGACAGATAGAATACCTCAAGTCCGCCCATAGTTACCGGAGCTGGAATCGCAGCAGGTTCTGGCATCGGTTCAGGCTCTACAGGTTCAGGAGCCGGAGCAAGGGGTGGTTGAGGTGGCTGGGGAGGCACTACTACGGGTTCGGGTTCTTTTACCAGTTCCGGTTCCTTCGCCGCTGCCGCCTGCAAACTCTGCATGTCCTGTAACCAGCGGTTGCGTTCGTTTTCGTTCTTCTGTTGAGCATCTTTTAGAGCTTTGTCGTACTCTTTCAGTGCTTTCTCGTATTCTTTGATTTTCTCAATCAACTGCGGTACCTGCTTTTCAAGTTGCTGCATTTTAATGTAACTCTGGCTCGCCTGACTTGAGGTATTCAGCATTTGCCGATCGATTCGCTCCCGTTTCTTTTTCTCGTCCAGGTAGAGATACCCCAGTCCGGCGGCAGCCAGTATGCTCACTCCCGAAATGATCCACCAAATCCAGGGCGAATCCCCTGATTTACTCGGCAAAACCGGAACGCCATCCATAGCCTCCCGAGCTACCGTGTCGGGCATCACTTCTGTCCCATCGGCTACCGTCGTATCGCCGCTGTCGATGATTTCGGATTCCATAATTTCGGTCCGCAGATTCGTTACAAAACTGCCCAGAGCTACCCGGGTTTTCAGGATCGACACCTTCTCACCCGTCTTCGGATCAGGTTCTTTCAGGTTCTCCAGTTCCGTAAGAATCTTATTGACTTTCGTCTTATCCTGGTCGGTCAACGGTCGGCTCAGGTACGGTTCCAGTTGACGCAGCACTACCGCCACACTGGGCGTAGCCTTGTTGTCCAGGAAAAAATCCATCAATTTTTTAAAGAAATCAGCGTAGGTAGCTTTGGTATTCACACCACCAGCTTCCTGAAACGTACTCTCTTTACGGGCCAAAGCCGTTTGGGCAAATCCGGAAACCGTCCAGAACAGGCACAAAACAAGAATGATGACTCGACGCATACGAAGATTCAAGGTTGGTTAAAACGCGGACCCTGGTATGGGCCCGCGTCGATAAAAATTTCCAAACGGCTCTAACTGGCCGCTTCCCAGGCTAACTGATTTAAAGCTCCCAGCAGAGGATAGAAAAAGAGCGTTTCTTCAACCGGACTGTTTAGGTTTTCGAGTGATTCCCGCCGCATTTCCCAGCCACTGTATACATTTTGCAGCAGATTTCGCAGGAGAATGTTCTTATACTGATCCAGTCGACCCTCGTTCACACCGAACTTTCCACTGAACGAAATCTCCAGACTAAAGAGCATATCCACAAACGCTTTCACTTCATCGGCTACGCCCTGTAGTACCTCCCCGTCAATGTGCTGATACGTATCGCCGCGTACCACGATGCGATCTTCTTTCGTACCCAGCAGAACGGTTTTGATGCGGTCCATCTGGGCTTCCAGCGTACCGTCGTCCTCACGGGAGAAGTTCAGGCCGGGCATTTTCAAGCCCCCCTTGCAAGTCGATTCCTTGGGCGAATTGCGTTCACGTACAATGTCGAGCCCATCGGCGTGGTAGGGAGCCTCGTATACCTTTTCGAAAATCAGCTTGGCCAGATCGGCCAGAGCTACATTTCGGGGTGTTAGAATGTCGAGCAATTTAGAACCCGTTCCACTAAAGGCAATATACCGGGGCATCTTCTTGTCTTTCGCCTTCATCAGACGGGCCAAGTGGTAGATTTGAGCCGTATAGAATACCAGCGGAACAATCTTGAGATCGGAGTCATTGGCAAGCCGGTCATTGAAATCGTAGGCCGCTTTTTCCCGTAAATCCAGGTTGTTTTTCAGCGAGAAATAGAACGCTACAATATCTTCCGAACGGTTATTCGCCTTAATCGACTCGTAAGCCCGGTGCAGGTTACTGAAATTAGCCGACAGGTGCGAGCTTACTTCCGGATCGTATTTCTTGACGAAGCCATTGCGAGCTGCGGCTCCATCCCGGGCAAAGCCGTCGCCGAATACGGCATTACCAGCAAAACGCACGGAAGTCAGCATATTCGGCTGGTTTCCTTCAAAAATAACGATGTCGGACGTTCCTCCACCAATATCAATCAGTGCCGTCGGGTAAATGTTAGAATCAATCGGTTGGCTGCTGCCACCTCCCCGGCTATACCAGTAAAAAGGAGCAATACTCTCGGGCACTTTCCGGGGCATTCGCTCGCGACTGATGGTTTCGGCGTACAGCTTGTTCCAGAGTCCTTCGAAATAATTCCGCTGGTTTTCAACCATACTCAAGGGGTAAAACCAGAGTAATTCGGTATGAGCCAAGTTCCCGCCGTTGATGAGTACTTTATTCCGGATCAACAGCAACAGCGATTGCAGAAAACCTTCAATCCGCTTCTGAGCCTTGATGTTTTTACTGAAATCGGACCATTTCAGGTTCGTTGAAATGGTATAGTCATCCTTGGGAATATTCCGCTTTTCGTACAGGAATCCAATATTAAAGTCCCCGAAGCCGAACAGATTTTCACCCGAGAAATTAGGTCGGTTTTCGATCAGAGCCGTCCGTTGTGGAAACTTGCAGAGATACGCTTCCCCCAGGTGTTCGGGCATCATTTCCTGCGGTACCAGTTCGGCAATGGGTATGGCCCGCGTACCGTTGAATGACCCATCCCGCTCTGGGAAAGTGGGGTCATGCAGGGTAGCAATCTGTACATCGTCGTCGATGGTAAAGGGCCGCGGTTGCCGATCGTCGGAGGTGGTAAACTCCACGTGCGTATTCGTAGTACCGAAATCGACGGCGAAGGTAAAGACCGTATCCTTCATTTCGCGTATTTCGAATTTCGGTAAAATGACGCCGCGATGGCCTGCCACTTCAACTGTAATTCGCTCAAAATCAGACTCTACAACGTGAACCTCTGATTTGGCACCCGTACCAATGTCCTTCTGACTACGCGGACGAACCCGGTTATCGGGTACGGGAATGATCTGGTTATTCTGATCGAAGAAACTGAGCTTGTATTCGTTCTTGAACGTCTGAGCCGACACATCCCGATCCACCAGATGCACCCGGTACATGGGTTTAAAATTAGCCAGTGGCGGACGTTTCATCTTGACGAAGGGGAATACCGTCATGCCAAATTGGTGCTCGGCAATGACGCCTTCGTTTTTCTCCTCGTTGGGTGATTTGGTCGGATCATCGTAGTACATCCGGGAGAGTTTCAGGGTCCGGCCCGTGGGTACTACTTTTTGTTGGGCAACGTCCCATTTCCCCAGCGGAATCTGTAAGGTCACGCGAACCGAACCACCCGCCCGTTCTTCCATCTGAATGTTGACTTCCCCACCCCGCATCAGATCCTGAGCGGAGAAAAATTCAAAGAAATCCGATTTCAGCGGTAGCAGGTAGCTCTTTTGTACATTCCGCAAA
Organism: Siphonobacter sp.; assembly: GCF_048595215.1. Classification (NCBI taxonomy): domain Bacteria; kingdom Pseudomonadati; phylum Bacteroidota; class Cytophagia; order Cytophagales; family Cytophagaceae; genus Siphonobacter; species Siphonobacter sp. Next base: position 51,097 of record NZ_JBMDWJ010000320.1, on the reverse strand, counting down.
CCACCGTCAAAGTACCGCTGGGAATGAATGGGGTAGACCAGCCGAATCAGGTGCGGTTCCAGGAAATCGCTGGTCGTCAGGTAGGGATAAAAATCCGCCTGACCGGGTAGTTGCCGCTGGTTGGTACGCCAGTCTTCGGCCACAAAATGCTTTACGTCAATCGTATCCCGCCAGGGAATCCGCGTGTACGGAATGGGTTCGAAGAAATCCCTGGACAGAATCATGGGAGCCGGTTTGCCCGTGTAGCGTTGTTTTTTGACGCCGTACTCATCCAGCTCTTCAGTCGGACTAATCAGGAAATGACTCAGGCCCTGAATGACTTCCGGTCCCGACGCCGCTTTCCGCATTTTGAAGGCGGGTCCCTGTCCCGTGGAAGCGAACTCAACGGTGTAGTTCGTATCGAATTCCAGCTCCGGGAAATCGGCATTCCAGGCTTCCTCCCGCAGGTTTTGGCCATTGGCTCCGATCCGCTGCCAGGTGTCGTAATTCCGGGTATGCAGCAGCTCCAGACTGCGGCTGAGATACTCGGAAACTTCGGGATACATTTCCCGGAAACCCGGCATAAAACGCTTCAATCCGTGCCAGAACACCTGGTACTCAATGTCGCGTTCGTGCAGAGGTACGGGATTGTTGCGGTCAAATACGCGATGATTTCCGAAGTGAATATCCACGAAATCTAAAGCGTTCGGAGCCGTAAAAAACAGCGTAGCCGGCGAAGTACCACCAATCACACCCGTTCCTTCGCGGCTCTGGTAATGCAGAATAAAGAGCTTACGCAAGCCTCCGAAGTTGTAACTGGAAGCGTCTTCGCGAAGGTACAGATCCAGAGCACTGCCCAGACGCTGGTGATTACGCGAGCCGTTTTGCAGCGTACGCAGAGCCTGTTCCCGGTCCCAGGTAATGATTCGGATCGGGCCACGGGGCGACTTGAATTTATCGTAATTGAAGAAGATTTCACCCACGTCGAAACAGGCCGAAACCAGCCGTTCGTCGTTCAGCGATCCTTTCAGGTCACTGCGTAAACTCAGATTACGGAACGCAGAGTTCACCAGATCAAAGCGGGCAAACGGACTGGGAATGGACGTCGGATCTTTCTCCGTATCACCCTTGGCCTTGTCCTGAATCGCCTCGATCAGATCGGTAGTATAGGGTTGCGATGTAAACCAGTGCCCATCAACCGAAGCCGAGCGGTCGTGCAGGTTTAGTTCGCGTTTTAATGACTGGTCTGACATAAGTTCAATGAATGAAGGAGTCTATGAAAAGAGCTTAGGCTCGATTCATGGCTCCGTAAGGTTCCAATGAATGAAAGCAATGCCTTCGGTCTTAGCTTCCGGACAGCTGCGAATATTCCTTCTGCAGGAATTGATCCGTACAGGTATTCATCAGCGTCAGGAATTTATCTTCCGGCGTAACGTAGGTTTTTCCTTTAGATTCCGCATTGAGGTATTCATCGAATTCCCCTTTGTTCATCTCGATTTCTACGTCTACGGTTTTTCCAAAGAAGTTTTTCTTGGTACGCTCGAAACCGGGAATAAACTTCCCTAAATCTTCCGTCGCCAGATTGAAGGGACGGAAGGTCCGTTTGTTGAAGACATTCCGGTCATGATCGTTCATCTCCAGCAACCAGGTACGGAAGTTCTCGTTGAAGTCGTGCAGATTCCGGTAAAACTTGGTCTGACGGAAATCTGCACCAATTTTGGGAGCCTCTTTACTGGTCCAGGGAGCACTGTTGCTACCCAGAATCCCATCGCGTTCCACCCGGGTTTTCAGGTACTGACTCAGGATTCCGAACTGACTCAGCGGTCGAGCAATGACCTGCCGCGTCCGATCTACAAAGTCCGCGAAATTCAGCCGGTTATTGCTTGTTCCTAGGCCAAACTCCGAGTAGCGTGGATTGCGGGCAATGATTTGTCCGTCGCGTACCGTACATTCCAGCTCGCTGGCGTGTTCGCAGAAGTCTACGACCGACAAGGCTCCTACCATTTCGATGTAGTGAGCATCGTTTTGTTGCCCACCCGCTCCGGGATCGTAATCGTACGGACTCCGGTAGCTTTCGGCCAGGTAATAGAGGGCGTTGAGCTTGGGATATTCTTTATTCGAAAGGCTATTCTGGTAATAACCCAACGCCGCTTTCGTCTTGGAAATAAAGGTAGCGTTGTCGATGGCCTTGTCCTGGGCACCGGCCGAGTATACATCGAAGTACGGCTGAACCGACACGGCTCCAATCCGGGCTTCGCGAACGTCTTTGGCATCCGAGCCACCGTAGCCACGGATATTCTTGAGAATCAGCGGAAAACCAGCCGCTCCGGTTCCTCCAAAAATGGAACTGACGATGAATACTTTATCTTCTTTTTTGAAGGAACTAACGAAGGCTTTGAACTCTTCGGATTCCCGAAACTGATTCAGTACGACCGAACCGATATTCGGATTTCCCACAAAGCCAATATCCATTTTGGTATCCAGCTGTTCTTTGGAAAACAATAGATCCGCCAGGGCATGATTGGATTCATCCAGCGAGTCGTGGCCGATGTAATTGCCGTATTTTTCGTCGCTTACGCCCTTGAGTTCATACTGAAAGGAATCCGCAATGGAGGCACTGGGCAACTGACGTTTCAGGGTTTGAATGTCAGTACCAAACAGTCCCGACGAGGGCGGATTTTGGAGCGAAGCCCGTACGTTCTGGTATTGATTCAGAATTTCCTTGGTTCGCTTCAGGTCTTTATTTTCCGCGTGGGGATCCATCAGAATAGGGATCACCTGCGTGGTATTACGGAGCTTAACGCCCGAAGCCAGTAGATACGTCAGCGACTTTACCACCCGGGCTCCGGTACCTCCAATCGCAAACAAAAAGAGTCGAGACATGGGAATTTTCAGTTTTCAGTTTTGAGTTTTCAGCGGCCGCCGCTGCGGTTTAGAGTTTTCAATGATTCTACAGTGACAAGAGTTGACCCCTGAAAACAGAAAACCGACAACAGTAAACTGATCAAAATGGAATTTTCCGGTTGTTCGTACTTACGTTTTTTACAACCAGCGATAGTACAAAAAAGAGAATAGCCGCCAGGATCAGCATTTCGAAGCCAAAGCCGAAAAAGATACTGCCGCCCTGGTCAAAAAACCGGCCTTGCTCGGGGTGTCCTTTCCGGCGGGGAATTTCCTGAGCCGCCTTTTGCGAGCAGGTCACAATGGCGACGATCATGGTCAGTACGGCACTGCTACCCAGTACGGCCAGCCAGGTAGAGGCTTTGGCGTAACGTACTTTGTTCATCCCGAAGTAATAAATCGCTACTCCTACCAGTACAAAGACCAGCATGGTGAGCGTCAGGGAGGTCAGCAGCGTTTCGTCGTATAAATCATTGAGCAGGGAGTTCTCAACAAAGAGGGCGTAAAAGTCGTACAGTAGATTTTCCATTAATTATTCAAAGTAAGGCTGATTGTAAAATAGGTGTCGGCGTTTTGGGGATTGTACGCTTTTTCAATACCCCGGGTAAAGTTGAGCAAGCCAAACGTAGTTTCCGAAAAGGCATCGGCTTTGGGGTTACTGTCGTCCTGCGTATGGGTTTGCGTAATCCAGCGGGGTGGGAATTTACGTTTGAGTCGAATGTTAATTTCTCGTTTTCCCCCACTCTGCGGCTCCGGCGTAGTTAATAAAAACTTGTGGGTATAGCCCTCCGGCCCTTTCTCCGCTACAATTTTTTGAATTTTAAAGCCCTCGTCCGATTCAATATCGTAGGATTTGGGATCGGTCTTGTAGGAGTCCGGCAGATAAAAACCGCCCAGATCGACGCCCAAGGCAATGGTCAAGCCCCGCGTTTTACGGTCGGCTTTGATATTTTCGAGTGTATGTACGATGTTGGAACGTTCCTTCCGTTCCTGACGACTTTGCTCAAACTGCCCAGCCTGTTCGGCGTCTTTTAATAACACCGTATAAAAAGGAAGGTTATCCGTAGCACTGGTAAAATAATGAAAGGAGTCGAAACCCGGCAAGTCAGAGAAACGAGAAAGCGACTCGAATTTCGGATCTGCCAGCAGAGCTTTCATCGTGGCGTTCGTAGCCATCAGGGCAATGTAATACGGCCGTGAACCGCTATAGGGCTTACCTCCACCGTTATGCGGATAGTACGTACCCTTGAACTGACCATTGAGTTTCAGCAGTAAAAGCGACTTCCCTTTGGCCTGCGGAGCAAAAGTCGTTTGCATGAGTGTTTCTACATCCGCCAGAATTTTCGTTGCCGACTGGGCGGTCGTCGATTCCGTTGAGTAGATAAGGTCCGAAAACAGTACGCCTACGTCCCCCTCTTTCAGGTCCGAAAGAATCGTTTTAAAAATAAGACTGAAATCGGTGTGTTTGGAATCGCCTTTTCCCTTGGCAAGCGTGAAAATATTGGGCTGTTCGACCAACTGCTGAAAGCTAACCCCCATCGGATACACGTTATCATTCACAACGAACAATTCCGTTGAACCCGACTTCTGGGTTTCAAATTCCGTCAGCAGTTTTTGGAGTGCTTCGTCAAATTCTCCCGTACTCCCCGCTGCATCGTAGGGAAACATGCTGCCACTGGCTTCCAAATAAAGCTTGGCTTTGAGGTTTTTAGGAGCGGCCTTAGCGGTTTCAGCTACCGGAGCAGATTCGGTGGCCGGTTCAGCCGCTTCTTCGGAAACTTGGTTTCCACGTTTCCCGCTACCGCCGCCGCATTGCGTCAATACCAGTAAGGACGTCGTTAATACTGATAGATAAAAGGTTCGAGACCAGGAAATGGACATAGATTACAAATGCTTGGAGAGTTTCTAGGAAAACTCCCGTACCAGAGAACGACGCGAACTTGTTCCGAATTTTACGAAACTCCAACTGATTTATGGCCTAAGGGCAGATTTTTCTTACCAATGTATATAAATCGCCGTTAGCGTGTTCTGAAAAGCTCGCTGGCTTATCACTATCCCCACTACCCCTCTCTTACGCTTTGACTGCATCAGTCACTTTTGCATCTACTTCACTCGGCTAAGTATTTATCTCTTTAACGAGTATAAATAACCATTCGACGACAATTAGTAACTATTCAACTAACAAATAATATTTAAGCTTATATACTCATTTTACTTTACATCACTATCCAACGAATCATCTATACTTTTTACAAATCCTATCCATGAAAAAAGTACTTTTCAGTCTATGCTTCCTAACCTTCAGCATGGCCGGAGCCTTTGCTCAACAAAATACCGTGCTGGTGTACGGGACGCTAGGTTTAGAATCTCAGAAATTAAGTGGGTCGAGTGCGAAATCGAATACGTTCAACTTTAGTCCTGCCGTGGGTTACCAATGGGATGATCACTGGACGGGTGGTCTGGTCTTAGGCACGAGTTCTACGAAATCAACCACTGCCAGTGGAGCGGATCTGAAAACTTCTCAATTTACCGTAGGTCCGTTTGTCCGTTATGCCTGGGCTTTGTCGGACATCTTCGCTGTGTATGGTCAATTCAATGCTACCTACCTCTCCGGAAAGCAGGATGCGGATACTCGCTACAACGGCTTTCAGGGCGTATTCTTTCCGGCGATCGGCGTGAACATGAAAAATGGATTTGCCCTGAACTTTGGTTTTGGGAACCTGAGCTACAGTACGGCCAAGGTTAAAAACTCGTCCAGCAACCTGAATGATTTTAAACTAACCTTTGGAGATGGCGTAAACTTTGGCATCTCCAAAAACTTTGGTTTGAAAAAGTAGTCCCGATTCAAGTATTTTCCTTCAGCCTTTATAAACAGCGAGAGATTCCTGTAGCTCAGGAATCTCTCGCTGTTTTTCTATCTGGAATTATGGTAACTCCTTTTTATAACTTGTAGGAAAGGCTAACGAGTAACTGTCTGGGGTTTTGTGGATCATAGTTAAGTCCCCAGTATCGTTTGTCCGTCAGGTTATTGCACTTGATTCCTAATCGCCATTTGGGCTGATCGTAATACACCGTCGCATCAAACTTCGTATACGCGGGTATTGTCATTCCTCCACCGACATTATTGGGATAAATTGTACTAACGTGATTTCCACCAATCCCTATCCCCCAGCCTTTCACAGCTCCCTGGGTGAGTTTGTAACTAGCCCAGAAATTAGCAATATCGGCAGGTAAGCCATTACTCAAGCCCTCCTGACTGGCATTGGCCCGGGTGTATTTGTATTCATTATGACCATAACCCACAATCAGGTTTAAGCCGGGTAAGGGATTAGCCACGATATCTACCTCAACCCCCTTACTTTTTTGTTGACCATCCTGAATGGAAAACCCGGGCCGCGTTGGATCCGTGCGTATGGCATTTTTCAGATCAATTTCGTAGTAACTCACCGTAGCCGTAAGTTTCTGGGCTAAAGCCTCCGTTTTTACGCCCACTTCCCACTGATTACCATACTGTGGCAAAGGCGTCAGGATCGAGTTGTCGGGTTGAGTAACGGGAGCTACGTTTTGAAAACCATTCATGTAATTGGCAAACACCGAGAGTTGCTCTTTGATGGGTTGATACACCAGACCGAACTTGGGAGAAACGGCCGTTTGGCTGTACACCCCGGCTGTCGCTGCGGGCTGGCCGTTGACGGAAGTACCCTTATTATCGAACTTTTCGACCCGTACGCTCAGCATCGCCATCAAGCGATCCGTTAGATTTAGTACATCCGAAACATACGCACTGTAGCGATACTGCTCAGCGAAGGTATTCGTAAGGTTCGCATTAGCAACCATGTTTTCCAAACGAGACAGGGAGATCGGTACAATCGGTTTGCGAATGTTGATTACATCGTAAGTGATGACGCCGTACGATTGCGTCAGGCTGGCGGTATAATACGCATCAACGCCGACGACCATCCGGTTTTTGAAACGGCCGATGTGAAAGTCACCCGTAACATTTTGCTGAAACTGCATGGAACGGGTGTAGCTATTCCGACCCGCCGAAATACTCCGGGCAATGGTACTATCGCTCGTCCAGGTAGCCGGATACATATAGTTAACGTTGTCGTACTGAATGTTTCCGTAGGCGTACTGCGTGGCGGAAGTCCACTGATCCGAAAGTTTATACTCTGCCTTGGCGAAGACGTTGTGCGTACCCATTTTCAGGAGTGGATCGTTGCTGTTGATGGCTTGGTCGTATCCCAGCGGCGTATCCTTAATATTTTTGAATCCTGCTTTGCCAAAGGCATACGCCGGAAGCGTGGTACGGTTCGTCCGGAAAAACTCGGCGTCAATCTGGAGAGAAAGGCGATCATTGACTTTAAAAGACAAACTGGGAGCAACCGTATAATTCCGATTAAAGCCGTAGGTCTGAAAGCTTTTTTCATTGTGCGAAGCTAAATTCAGGCGGAACAGAGCCGTTTTCTCTGTATTGAGCGGCGTATTGATATCCGCAGTCAGTCGATTTAAGCTCCAACTGCCACCCGTATAGGAAATCGCACCGCCAAAATCAGCGTATGGCTTTTTCGTAACCAGATTGGAAAACCCACCAAAGGAAATTAGACTGGAACCGAAAAGCGTACCGGAGGGGCCTTTCAGTACTTCTACCCGCTCTACATTGATGGGATCAATTCCCGCACTTTGCTGCGAAGCCATGCCATTCCGCATCTGACTGGTTACCCAGAATCCGCGTAGGATCAGGTAAGTTACACCGTTATTCACGCCCCCAAATCCAACCCCGGCACCGGGCACGTTTTGTAACAGGTTTTTATAGTCTACCGTGATTTGCTCGGTAGCGAGTTCTTTGGACAAAACGTTGTATACCTGCGGGTTTTCCAGGTTCTTGATGGGTAACCGGGCTACGTATTCACTTTCCTTGTTGCCAAACTTGTTCGTGCCTTTCACCAGTACCTCTTCGAGTTGTTCCGCCGTCTCTATTAGTGTAAAATCGGCCTGCGTCGTTTCGTTTTCACGAACTTCCAGTTCACGCTCCTGGCTTTTCAAGCCGACAAAACTCACGCGTAAGGTATAGGTACCAGCTTTTACTTTTTCGATGGCATACTGACCGGCCTCGCTGGAAGTAGCCCCAGACGAACGACCCTTGAGCGAAATCGTTACCTGACTAGTAGGCTTACCATCGGAACTCGTGATGATACCCTGGATACGACCCGTTTGTGCCCAGAGATTCGTGCTTGTACACAGCAGAATCAGAAAGAGTAGATAGTTTTTTTTCATGGAGAAGAAGAGAATAGAATGAGGGGGTGAAACTGAAGCGAGGATCGCTCCTCATAAAAAAAGCCCTCGCAAGACGAAGGCTTTTTTCTAATAACAACGAGCAAAAAAACGATGGAGTGCTTAAGATGAAGCTGTCCCCTAACCATTAGTCCATCTTAGACATTGCAAAGGAAGTACTTTATTTAGATTTATTCCAAATAATTTTCAAATAATTTTTATTGATTCTAAATAATTTGTTTCTATCACCCTTCTGTCTTTATCTTTGGGAAGATTTTCACGTACCCGTTCCATGAGCCTTAACGTTTCCCTTCACGAGTTGTACCGTACTTCGAAAGGAGTTACCTATCAGTGCGATCTAACGAACCGCATTGTTCTCAATTTTGCTGATCAGGTGATGGCATTTCGCATGACAGATTTCGTTCTGTTTCGTCGGAAAGCAGAACGGGTGAATCTTCACGAGATGATTTTTAATCTTGACGATGAATACGATTTTGAAGTACTGGAAGCACCCAAGTCTAATCAGAAACTAGTACTGACGCTTTGTGATCTGGTCCAATTACGTGACTTGCTGGCCGGTACGCAGTTTACGCTGAATCTTAACTCGATGTTACACGAGGTTTTGTATACGTACTCTTACTAACGAACGATATTCTTTCCCTAACTGAGGGCTCCGCTGGTATGCACACCACGGAGCCCTTATTTATTTTGCTACTGAGATTATTTCTAAATTACTCTTTTTCAAGGCGTTAGTATTGCATTCTACGCGAGAGCCTATACTTTTGTGGTGTAGAAAGTATTGCCCACCAACGATCTAAATTCCCGGGCGATAGCAACGAGCACATTTTTTTGAACTATCGCATTAAAAAAATAAGATTAACATGAAAGATTTGCAACGCCTCCGCACCTCACTAAAAGAGGAAGTTGAATTAGCCTTGAATGCTCAGATTAAAATGGAAGCGGAAGCTTCTTCTAAATATTTAGCCATGGCTTCCTGGTGCGAAGTGAATGGTTTCCTGTATTCTGCCAAATACTTCTACAAACAATCGGAAGAAGAACGCGAGCACATGCTCAAAATCTTCCATTACCTGGCGGATCAGGGTGTAATGGCTTACTCACCTGAAGTAGGAGCTGTTCCTCACGAATATCCTTCCTTCCGCAGTGTATTCGAAACAGCTCTGCAAAGTGAAATCAACGTAACGCATTCCATCAACCGTCTGGTAAGTCTTTGCCGTCGCGTAGAGGATTACGCTACCGAAAATTTCCTGCAATGGTTTGTGAAAGAACAAGTTGAAGAAGAAATCAACGCCCGTCGGGCCCTTGAACTCTTCGACGTTATTGGCGAAGAAGGCATCGGTCGTTTTACTATCGACCGTAATGTATATAAAATTACGAAGTTGGAAGTCGAATAATTATTCATTTCCCCTTCTTTGTAAAGCCCGCAATTGCGGGCTTTTTTTGTGCCCCTTTTACGAAAGCCAGGGTATTTTCATTTCAGATGTCGGCTTTTCCCGGCTTTTGCAGAACTTAGTACCCGCATTGTCAATTTTTGTAGCCTAGTATGCTCTACTATCTTTTCGATTATCTGGATAAAACCTTCAATTTTCCCGGAGCCGGGGTTTTTCAGTTTCTTACGTTTCGGACGGCGGCGGCTACAGTGACGTCCTTGATTATCGGTATTGTTTTTGGTAAACGCATCATCTGGTACCTGCAACGCCTGCAAATTGGCGAAACCATTCGCGATCTGGGCCTGGAAGGACAGATGCAGAAAAAAGGCACCCCTACGATGGGTGGTTTTATTATCCTACTGGCCATTGTCATTCCGGTACTGCTATTCGCCAAGCTGGATAATATTTACGTAGTCCTTCTGCTGATTTCGGCGGTATGGACCTGTTTGATCGGTTTCGTGGATGATTATATTAAAGTATTTCGGAAAAATAAGGAAGGCTTACCCGGTCGCTTCAAGATTGTCGGACAAATTGGGTTGGGCCTGCTCATTGGGCTGACGATGCACTATTCGCCGGACATCAAAATCCGGGTGTACGAAGAAGCCCGCATCAATACGCCAACGGGTTTTGCAGAACTACGGAAATTTACGGACACCAAAGATTTTCTAACGAACGTCCCTTTTTTCAAAAATAACGAGATTGATTATTCGGAGATTCTTCCGGATTCCATTCTGCCTGACGAGTATACCTGGATTCTGTACACGGTTATTGTCATCTTCATTATTACGGCGGTGTCCAATGGAGCCAACATTACGGATGGGATTGATGGACTAGCCGCGGGTTCGTCCATCATCATCGGCCTCACGCTGGGTATTCTGGCCTATCTATCGGGGAATAAAGTCTTTTCGCAGTATCTCAACATTTACTACATTCCTTTATCCGGCGAGCTGGTGGTATTCTGCGGGGCCTTTGTCGGGGCCTGCGTCGGCTTTCTCTGGTACAATACCTATCCCGCTCAGGTTTTCATGGGCGATACGGGTAGTTTGATGCTGGGTAGTGTCATCGCCACGCTGGCCATTGTGTTACGTAAAGAATTGCTCATTCCGATTCTGTGCGGGGTTTTCCTCATCGAATCCATTTCTGTTATTCTCCAAGTGAGTTATTTCAAGTACCAGAAAAAACGACGAGGACTCGAATACGCCCAGTTACACCGACTTTTCAAGATGTCTCCGCTGCATCACCACTACCAGAAATCCAATATACCGGAACCGAAGATTGTGATGCGTTTCTTCATCATCGGTATCCTGCTGGCGGTATTTACCCTGGTTACGCTGAAACTACGTTAATAAAAAGACCCGGCTCCAAAGGCCGGGTCTTTTCATAGTTTAATCAGAAATTCATTGAGGTTCTGCTCCGTTTGCAAGTTGAGTTTCGTGCGTAAGCGGTACCGTTTCAACTCCACACTGCGAACCGTAATGTTCAGTAACTGAGCAATTTCTTTACTGGATAAATTCATTCGCAGATACGCAGCCAACTTCAAATCACCGGGCGTTAGATTGGGAAACGATTCGAGCAGCTTTTTGAAAAAGTAATCATGCACGTCGTTGAAATTCGATTCGAATATATCCCAGCTATGTTCGTCAGCCAGGTTGCGATTAATGAGTTGAACCAATGATCGGTACTGCGTAGCAGCGGTTTCCGGGCCAATTTCTTTCCGTAACTTCTCCAGCTCTCCCTTAATCGTTTCCAGTAATTCGTTCTTTTGCAGCAGGTTCATAGCTGAATTTGCCAGTTCTTCCGACTTGCGTTCGACGTCTTTCCGCAATTGTTCGTTCCGTAATTCTGCCAATACCTGAGCGTTTCGCAGTTGCTCTTCTTCCAGTTGTAGCTGCATCTTTCGTTGAATCCGGCTCTGGTGCATCCGAATGCGACGCCGATAAAACTGATACGCCAGCCAGACACCCACTACGAATAACACCAGGTATAGAAACTGACTCCAGCGATTCCAGAACCAGGGTGGCCGTATTTCAAAGGACAGAGTCGTTTCTTCGCTGGAAACAGATGAACGTAAATGCAATACATACGTACCTGGGTCTAGTGGCCCAGTCGTTAGGGTGTGGCTTTTCGATAACGTCGTCCAGCCCGGCATTTTTCCTTCCAGCCAGTACTCGTACGTTACATCGGCTTCGTACTGCGTAGACGTAAAATCAATGGTGAGATTGTTTTGCCAGTATCGAAATTGCAAGTCAGGTTGAGGCTGACCGGGATAAAGTGTTTGATCGAAGTTTTCAGTACTGATCTGACGAATCAACGGGTGGGCCTGCGTCTCCGTCATTCCCTGTCGCAAGTAAGAAACCGGTACTATTGAAAATCCATCGTCTCCGCAGACCAGCAACATCTGGTCATCAAGCCGTACAACATTTTCGTAACCTTCCACCCATTGCACATGTTTGATATTCAACGGTCTGAGCGATTGGTTTCCCCGCCAGTACGCCAGCGTTCCGTTGGTTCGTAATACCAGATAATCCTGGGAGTTGATGGGAAAAATGTTTCTTACGCCCTGTTTACCAAGGGCTGGAATGGCTTTCAAGGTTGTTCCTTCCAGAAAATATGATTGCTGATCGGTACATATCAGCGGTTTTTCCTGGACCCGAATCAGGTTAGCTCCCTGCAGACCATTGAGTGGTGTGGTATGCTGAATCGTCCGCAAATCGTCCGCGAGGCGAATCTGGGTGATTCCCCGGTATTTTCGTCGTAGTAAAAGCGTACCGGCATCTTGCTCGATGATTTGATCCGTCAGTGAAAAATCGCCCGCCAGCGAGTGACTCAACTGCCAGCGATCGTTGACCTGCTGATACAGGGCCAGATCCGTATAAGTGCCCTGAATGAGTATATCCGGATGCTTTTGGAGTTTGTGAAGTACGAGTCCGCCGGTCAGCTTCGAAATTTGCCGAAAGCCCGAACCTTCCAGTACGAAAGTGCCTTCATTATGTCCGCAAAACAGGGTTCCGTCAATCACTTCCAGATCCCAAACCTGACCCTGACTACCGGGTACCAATTGTAAACTGGTTTTTCCTCCCGTTTCGTTGACCTGAAAAACGCCATGGTTCGTTCCTACGTACAGTTTCCCCTGATAGAGCGTAGCATCGTACACACTTCCGAGTACGCCGTCTTTGTCCCGAAAATGGCGAACGGGCGAACTTAGCAAAACCGCATCGATTCCATTATCCGTGCCTACCCACACGTTTTTGTCCGCATCGGCGTGCAGGGCCAGTACAGTATTATTCTGCAAGCCCGATTTTTGATTGAGGTGGTAGCGAATCCGGCCCCACTCATCGGTAATGATCATCCCATTTTGTACCGAGCCATACGCATACGTTCGCTCATCCACTCGAATGGCTTTGTTAAGCTGGTTGTCCGCTAGAAAACGACTCGCCGGGGTATTTAAAACGGTGAAGCCTTTGCCATCAAAAGTGAAAAGCATCCGATCCGTACCAATCTGTAATTGGTTGGGGCCGGATCGAAATACGCAGCGTACGCGTTCATGAGCGAGACGGTCACTACCCGGTAAGTACACAAACTGTTCATCCACCCACTCGTAGATGCCCTTATCCATAATCTGCACGAAAAGCCGATTATCGACCTGGTAGGCAAAAAATACGTTTCCCGGCGTGGGTAAAGTCGTTATCTGATTATGCTGATAACGGAACAAATAAGCAAAGGAATGGAAATAGACCGCATCACCTAAAGTAATAATATTCCAGATTTCTTCTTGTTTAAAGCGAGGGTCCTTGTTTAATGAATTTAGCGAATGGTACGTAAGAACGCCCTTACTATTCGCCTGCCAATAGCCAAATTCCTGTAAAGCTCCCGTATAGATGCGATCACCCGCCGTAGCAACGGAGCGAATGATCTGACGGTGCGGCAAAATGAAGTTTTTCCAGGTTTGTCCATCGTATTCCAGCAGCCCTTTTGAATTCCCAACGTAGATGAATCGGGTGTTCTTGCTCTGGCTGATACTCCAGTTTTGTCGCTGGGCTTGATAGTCCTGTATAGTAAATGATCTCACCTCGGGCAGGCATAGCTTTTGTAGCTGATCGGTATACGTTTGAGCTTTCGTAAAACTACTGACAAGCACTAAAACTAGTACCAATACGAGCCCTCTACGTGTATCGCTTCTTGTCCTTCTTCCAATCCTATTCTGGGTACTCACTTGCTTCACCGTTAAAACCAATCCCACAATTTTTTCAACAATTAATACAAATATGTAGGAATGATGTAGTACACACAAGCCTTATACCCTAAATGATGTGGTAATGATGTAGTGCTTTTTTTGTCTACACCTACTTAGATATTTTAATTTTGTCCACCAAATAATACAATTTCTTATCATGAAGAAAGCTTATCTGCTGTGTCTATGGTTGTTTTCACTGATCGTCACTCAAGTGTATGCTCAGGAGGGACGCCGCGTCACTGGACGAGTAACCAGTGCGGACGATAATCAAGCGTTGCCCGGAGCAACGATTGCCATAAAGGGTACTACACGTGGTACAAACACCGATGCCGAGGGTCGATTCTCCCTTGCGGCCAACACGGGTGATGTACTTTCTGTAACGTTCGTGGGAATGAAACCCCAGGAAGTTACGGTAACTGCAGCGACTACAGAGCTTACCATTACGCTGGAATCGGATGCGTCTACGTTAAACGAAGTCGTTGCGATTGGTTACGGAACGGCCCGTAAGAAAGACTTGACGGGAGCCGTAGCTACTTTGAAAACGGCGGACATCGTTAATCAACCCGTTGTATCGGCTACACAGGCGATGCAGGGTAAATTAGCTGGGGTACAAATCACGGCTTCGGGTGAACCGGGTAGCGTACCCACGGTGCGGATTCGCGGTACGGGTACATTGCTGGCCGGTGCCGATCCTTTGTACGTAGTAGACGGCGTTATTACGGATGATATTCGAAACATCAATCCGCAGGATATTACCTCCATGGATGTTCTGAAAGATGCATCGGCTACGGCTATTTACGGGATGCGGGCTGCCAACGGCGTGATTCTGGTGACAACGAAACGCGGACAAAGCGGAGCCGTTAAAGTAACGTATGATGGTTATGTAGGTTTCCGTCAGGCTTCCCGTCGGGTGAAAATGGCCGATTCGCAGCAGTATATCGACTTCTCAAATGAAGCGTTGGTACGGGCGGGTCAGCAGCCCGTTTTCACGTCGGGCGACATCAAGGCGAATACGAATTGGTTCAATGCTATTACCCGTAACGCCTTGGTTCATAACCATAACATTTCCTTGAGTGGTGGTTCTGAGAAAAGTACGTATTTCCTGAGTGGTGGCTATATGTTCGACGACGGTATTCTGAAAGGCAACGGCTACCGCCGTCTGAGCTTGCGGGCTAGCAATGACTATCAGGTTAGTAAGTCGTTTAAAGTCGGAGCCTCATTAAACCTGGCTCAGGAAGATAACGAAAACAAACCTTACTCCGCCTTTACGAGTGCCTACAAGCAGGCTCCAATCGTGCCCGTATACAATGAAGACGGCAGCTATGGATACACTCTTCGGAACAACGTAGCCAACCCCCTGGCTCAGATCAACTATACGAACGATCATACGAAAAGTCTGCGTCTGCAAGGTGTACTGTTTGCGGAATGGAACATCACAAATGATTTGCGGTTCCGTTCGAACTTTGCCGTGGAAAATCGTTCGTTTAATAATCGCCAGTACAAGCCGATCTACGTGGTCTCTGGAAACCAGCAAAACAATACCAGCCAGCTGACGCTTCGCGATGACAATGCTTCTCGCTGGGTATGGGATAATACCTTGACCTATACTAAAACGTTTGGCGAGAAACACAGCTTTAATGCTTTGGTAGGGGTTACGGGTGAACGCTACAAAACGAGCTTTCTGGGTGGGTCCCGTTTGAATGTACCGAACAATCCGGATTACTGGACCCTGAATCTGGGTACGCAGGCCACGGCTACCAACGAAAGTAGCATGGGTCTGGAGCGACGCCTCTCCTACTACGGTCGGGTAAACTATAACTACGATGACCGGTACCTGTTGACGGCTACGGTACGTCAGGATGGATCCAGCAAATTTCCTTCGTCCAACCGTTCCAGCGTATTCCCATCCGTGGGTGCGGCTTGGCAGATTGCGAACGAGAACTTTATGAAGGGTCAGAACCTCTTTTCTGCTCTGAAACTCCGGGCGAGTTGGGGTCAGGTAGGAAACGACCGGATTGTACCGAACGCCTTCCTGTATACGCTGTCTTCGAACCTAGATTATCAAATTGATGGTCAACTGGCTCCGGGATACACGATTCAGGATATTAAGGATTTGAACCTCCGTTGGGAAGTGACAACGGAGAAGGATTTAGGTCTGGAGTTTGGTTTGTTAAACAACCGTCTGTCTGGGGAAGTCAACTACTATGACAAACTCACGAAAGACGCGTTGATCTACAAACCCATCGATGCCATCTTCGGTGATAATGATTCTCAGTACCTGACCAACGCGGCTGACATTCGTAACCGGGGTATTGAGTTCGGTTTGAACTGGAATGAGAAGAAAGGTGACTTCCGGTACAATGTAGGCGTGAACTTCACGATCAACAATAATAAAATTGAGCGAGTGAACGGTGGTCTGCCTATTCAGGCTGGTAGCTTAGGTAACGGTCAAATCACAACGCAGACGGCGGAAGGACAACCCATTGGTAGCTTCTACGTATACCAGACGAACGGTATTTTCAAATCACAGGCTGAGCTAGATGCGTATCCGCACATTTCCGGAGCGAAAGTAGGCGATCTGCGTTACGTGGACACGGATGGAAACGGAATCATCAACGGAAACGACCGCGTATATAAAGGTTCGTATCAGCCTAAGTACTTCTTTGGTCTGACGGGGGGCATCAGCTACCGCAACTTCGATTTGAGCGTTACGGCAGCGGGTAACCTGGGCAACCAGATTTACAACGGTAAGAAAGCTCAACGATTTGGTAACGAGAATATCGAAGCTTCCGTCACCAACTGGTGGTCACCCAGTAATACGACGAGCAACAATCCCCGTCCGTCGAATGACGTAGCTCTGGCTTCTGATTACTACATCGAATCAGGCTCGTACCTGCGGATTAACAACGTTTCGCTGGGTTATAACTTACCCAAAACGCTGACAGATTCCTGGAAGATGCAGGGCATTCGCGTGTACGTAACGGCTCAAAACCTAGTGACGTTCCAGAAATTCTCGGGCTTTACACCTGAGCTTCCCGGTCGTACGCTCGCGAACAGCACCGACCAAACCGCGGGTACGCTGTCTTCGGGTATCGAACTGGATGCGTATCCCACGCCTCGTACGTTCCTGATGGGAGTAACGGTTAATTTCTAATTCGACAAGATGCGGGTCAGACTGACCCCATCTCAAAACATATATTTCCAATGAAAGTCAACAAATATATCCTGAGAGCTGGCCTCTTTACGGGTCTTGCTCTAAGCGGAGTGGCCTGTAAAGATTACCTGGATGTAGCTCCTCAGGGCGAGCTTACGCCCGATTATTTATCCAGCGATCCAAAATCGGCTGAAGGTATCGTTACGGCCATTTACAACAAAATGCTCGACTGGAATATCCACTCCTTTTCCTGGATCGGTATTACCAGTATTGCTTCCGACGACGCCGATAAAGGCAGCGATCCGGGCGATTCAGGTTCAGATAAAAATGAATTGGATGGCTTTACGTTCTCGGCAACCAGTGGTTCCTTTAATGACATCTGGCAGGGCAATTATCAGGGCATCGCCCGGGCTAACCAAGCTTTGACGTATTTGCCTACGCTGACCATTGACGAAGCCTCCAAAAACCGTCTGATTGGCGAAGCTACCTTCCTGCGGGCGTATTTTTACTTCAACCTGGTTCGTACGTTCGGGGGTGTACCATTGATTACGACGGTTCCTAATCCAACGAACGAAGCCGACTTACAAGCGGGTCGTACGCGGACTACGGCGGAAGCCATTTATGCCCAAATTGAAGCGGATCTCAACACGGCCATAACCAATCTGCCCGAAAAAGGTGGTATTGCAACGGGCCGGGCCACGAAAGGGGCAGCTCAGGCTCTGCTAGCGAAAGTTTCGATGTACCAGAAGAAATGGGACAAAGTACTGGAACTTACCAATGCAGTAATCGCTGGTGGCAAATATTCGCTGGTAGACGATTACTCGACGATCTGGCGGGAAGTAGGTGAAAACAACGCCGAATCCATTTTTGAAGTACAGGCTCAGGGTACTACGCCGAACAAAGGCATCAATAACTACTCAGCTACGCAGGGCGTACGCGGTCAGTGGGGCTGGGGCTTTAATACACCTTCGGCCGATCTGGAAAAAGCGTACGAACCCGGTGACAAACGCAAAGCAGCGACTATCATGTACCCCGGCGAAGTGCTTTGGGATGGTCAGCAGGTGTTAGCTACGGCTCCCAATCCCCGTTACAACAAGAAAGCCTACGTAAGCCGCGTAGCTGAAACGTACAATGGTAACGATTCGGAAACGAACAAAAACATGCGGATTTTACGCTTTGCGGAAGTACTGCTGATGCACGCGGAAGCCTCTAACGAACTGGGTCAGTCGGGCAATGCCTTGGTTTCCCTGAACAAAGTTCGGGTACGGGCCGGACTGCCAGCGGCACAAGCAGGCTCTCAGAGTGACTTACGCCTGAAAATCTGGAATGAACGCCGCGTTGAACTAGCGATGGAGCACGACCGGATGTTTGACCTGCGTCGGCAGGGACGAGCCGCAACAGTACTGCGGGCTTTGGGTCTGCCTTACGTAAGCCCTAAACACGATCTGTTCCCCATTCCGCAGACGCAAATCGACTTAAGCGGTGGTCAGCTAAAACAAAACCCTGGCTACTAAAACAAGGCGAGAGGTAATCAGAAAGAATGGTTCTTCTGATTACCTCTTTCGCTTCAAGGTGTATTTGGTATTCTTTTCCGCCCTACTCTTTCTGCTTTATGAGAATATACTCCACGCTTCTGACGGGCGTCATGGCTTGTACATTGACGTTTGTTTCCTGTACCAAGTCCGTCCCGACTACTCATTCTAAAACTACAGATACAGAAACGCTGCCTTCCGAGAAGAGCGAATACATGGACGTTGTACAAAAAGCTACGTTCCGTTACTTCTGGGATTTCGGGCATCCCATTTCGGGCATGGCTGCCGAACGTACAGCCACGCCTAATATCGTCACGACGGGCGGTACGGGTTTTGGCCTGATGGGTATGGTCGTAGCCGCCGAACGGCAGTGGATTACCCGCGAGGCCGCCGTAGCCCGTGTACAAAAAATAGCCGATTTTCTGGAGAAAGCCGACCGCTTCCACGGAGCCTGGTCACACTGGATTGATGGCAACACGGGCCGCGTGGTTCCTTTTGGGCAAAAAGATAATGGTGGTGATCTGGTGGAAACGGCTTTTCTGGCCAATGGCTTACTCGTTGCCCGTGAATACTTCAACGGTACGAACGCCGCTGAAAAGAAACTTCGCAACCAAATTACCAAACTCTACGAAACTATCGAATGGGATTGGTACGTGCACGCTGGCAAACTTCGCTGGCACTGGTCGAAGCAATACAACTGGGACATGAATATGCCCATTGAAGGCTACAACGAATGTTTGATTACGTACGTGCTGGCTCTGGGTTCGCCCACGCACGCTATTACGCCGCAGGTCTATGAAAACACGTGGAAACAGTCGAATCACTTTACCAATGGCAACAAGTACATGGGTTATAAGCTCGACATTGGCTTCCCCTACGGCGGTCCGCTCTTCTTCAGCCATTACTCGTATCTGAGTATGGACCCGCGACGGATGCAGGATCAGCATACGAACTATTGGCAGATGAATCAGGCCCATACGCTGATTAACTGGGCGTACTGTGCCGAAAAAGCTCCCAAAGCGTACGGGTATTCCGAAGAAAACTGGGGCCTAACCGCCAGCGACGATTACAATTTCTACGACGCTCACTCGCCCACCAATGATAACGGTACGATTACGCCCACGGCGGCTTTGTCGGCTTTCCCGTATACGCCTTACGAATCCTGGCAGGCTCTGCGGTATTTATATCTGAAACACGGCAATCGTCTGTTTGGTGAATATGGTTTTTACGATGCCTATAACGCGTCGAAAAACTGGTATTCCAATCAGTATCTGGCCATTGACCAGGGGCCGATTGTCGTGATGATGGAAAATTACCGAACGGGCCTGATCTGGAAAGTGGGCGAACGCATTACTGAAATTCAGACGGGACTGAAGAAAATGGGCATTGAGAACCCCTCCTACCCGACGGGCTTTTACGCCTACCAGCCGCACCCGACTACCGGCGAATGGAGTCTGATGCGACACAGCGATACGGGTAAATACCCGCTGGAATTTGCCGTGGCCGGTACACAACCCGTTACCATTGAACTCACGGGCAGTAGTGGTACGACCCTTAAAGTAGTGGATAATAAAACGCTAACACCCGGTACACATACTCAATCCTTCGACGCTGCCGGAGGAAAATATGTAGCAACGATTACGCAGGGTTCAGTGAAGAAAACGATGAAGTTGGTGTTGCGGTAATTGTTGGTAACCTATCTGCAGTTTTTAGTCCATATGGATTCCATGCTAAAATCTGCTAATAATCAACCAGTATTATAGGATCAGTATTTCGCCCCGAATACACGGCTGTTCATTTAGTCCGTATCGCGAACGCCACTCTTTTCATCCTGCTTCAGGCCACCGCATTGCGGATGAAAAAGGCGGCTTGAGCCCGGCATGGAATGCGATAGGACGGGGTTTGGTTTATGTCGTCCATGCAGTTATCGGATCGTATTCTAACAACCAATAACTATTGTTAGAAGATGAAAACCTCTCCCGCCATTGAGCAACGGAATGACCTAGGATAGCCGCAACGCGGTGGCACAAAACAGGGTCCAGGCAGAAAGGCTCAATGGCTACTAAACAGCCAATTAGGAAGGACAAAACCCAGTCTAGGTGAATAACGAAACTCTAAAAAGCAAAGCCTTCTCGCCATGGATTGGACCCAAGCCCTACTAACGCGACCCAGCTCCGTTTGACTCTGCAAGAAATCAATAAATGATTCATTCCATGAAAAAGACATCTCTTCTGCTTCTGGCGGGTCTGTTCCAACTTCAGGTACAGGCTCAGACGCCGGAGGCAAAAATGAATACCTTCGTCACCAAGCTCATGGGCCAGATGACGATTGATGAAAAAATCGGTCAGCTCAATCTGGTGACACCGGGCGGATTTACGGCGACGGGAGCTACGGTTTCTCAAAACGTCGAAGCCAATATTAAAGCGGGGAAAGTCGGCGGCTTATTCGGCATTTATGATCCGACGCTGGTACGCAAGCCTCAGGAACTGGCCGTAAAAAATTCCCGGCTGCACATTCCTCTGCTGTTCGGACTCGACGTCATTCACGGACACAAAACCAGCTTTCCCATTCCCCTCGGCATTTCGTCTACCTGGGATCTCGAACGCATTGAGAAAAGTGCCCGCATTGCCGCGACCGAAGCTACCGCAGATGGGCTAAACTGGGTGTTCTCACCCATGGTCGATATTGCCCGTGATCCCCGCTGGGGCCGGATTTCCGAAAGTTCCGGGGAAGACCCCTACCTGGGTTCACTCATTGCCAAAGCTATGATTCGCGGCTATCAGGGTACCAGCTTTTTTAAGGAAACGAATACGGTTCTCGCCTGCGTCAAACACTTTGCCCTGTACGGAGCGGCTGAAGCGGGCCGTGATTACAATACGGTGGACATGAGCCGTATCAAAATGTTTGAGTATTACTTGCCGCCGTACAAAGCCGCTATCGACGCGGGCGTAGGCAGTGTGATGACTTCCTTCAATGAAATCGACGCAGTACCGGCAACGGCCAATAAATGGCTCGCAACCGATTTGTTACGCAACCAATGGGGCTTCAAAGGCCTGGTGGTAACCGACTACACGGCCATTAACGAAATGATTGCCCACGGTCTGGGGGATTTGAAACAGGTTTCGGCTCTGGCTTTAAAAGCTGGTACCGACATGGATATGGTGGGCGAAGGCTTTCTAACAACGCTCAAACAATCGCTGAACGAAGGCAAGATCACCCAAAAAGAAATCGATCAGGCCTGCCGCCGGATTCTGGAAGCGAAGTACAAGTTGGGTTTGTTTGACGATCCGTATCGGTACCTCGATGATTCGCGTCCGGCGAAAGAAATTCTGACGCCCGAGAACCGGGCCTTTGCTCGCGATCTGGCTGCCCGTAGTCACGTATTACTAAAAAATGCGAATCAGACCTTACCCCTGAAAAAAAGCGGCAGCATTGCTCTGATTGGCCCCCTGGCGGATGATCGCAAGAATATGCTGGGTACGTGGAATATTGCTGGCGACTGGAAAAAAGCCGTGACCGTGGCGGAAGGCATTAAGAATGTAGCGGGTAGTGATGTAAAAATCAATTACGCCAAAGGAGCCAACTTCACGACGGATACACTGCTGATTCAGCGATTGAACGCTCAAAACGGCCTTGTAGACGTAGACCCCCGTTCGCCTGAAGCGATGATCGAGGAAGCCGTAAAGGTGGCTCAGCAATCAGACGTGATTGTGGCCGTTGTAGGCGAAGCTCAGGAAATGTCGGGCGAAGCTTCGAGTCGTTCGGATATTGGTATTCCCGAAAATCAGAAAGACTTACTGAAAGCACTGAAAAAAACGGGTAAACCGCTGGTACTCGTACTGATGAGCGGTCGTCCATTGACGCTTACCTGGGAAAACGATAACGCCGATGCCATGCTCGAAGCCTGGTTTGGCGGTAGCGAATCGGGCAATGCCATCGCAGATGTTCTGTTTGGCAACTACAATCCTGCCGGAAAACTGACGGCTACCTTCCCCCGCAACGTTGGTCAGATTCCCATTTACTACAATCACAAGAATACGGGTCGTCCCTACGAAGGCGTGTTATTGGACAAATTCAAATCCCGTTACCTCGACGTACCCAATGATCCGTTATTTCCCTTCGGGTACGGTTTAAGTTATACCACGTTCAGTTACGGCGAGGTCAAACTCAGTCAGACCAGCCTGAAGGGTAATCAGACCTTACAGGCTAGTGTAACCGTAAAAAACACGGGTACGTACGCGGGCGAAGAAGTCGTTCAGCTCTACATCAGCGATCCGGTGGCGAGTGTAACGCGTTCGGTGAAAGACCTGAAAGGATTCCAGAAGATCACTCTGAAACCCGGTGAGAGTAAGGAAGTCACCTTCCGTATTACACCCGAACAGCTCAAATTTTATAATACGGATTTAAAATACGACTGGGAAGGGGGCGAGTTTGGTATTCAGATCGGTACCAATTCCAGCGAAGTAAAAACGGCGAACGTGCAGTGGACTAAATAAAACCTGCCGCCGTATAAAAAAGGTCAGCCGAAAGGCTGGCCTTTTTTCATGCTACTATTCTTTCCTCCGCAGTCGCCCTGCCCATTTCAGGCTAAAAAACTTTTTAGAAAAGCATACAACTTTATTATTCGTTTTTCCGATCACTAAATCAATTATTACCCATTTGTGGGTATTGCTTGTTGCTCTTTTCCTTTTGACATTTGTCAATGTCGCAGCTTAGACAACTAACAACTACTAGTTCGCCTTCAACCTGTTTTTGTTCTTCCGAATTTAAAACCAGTCATTTCTTTGAAATTCTTAATTGCATCCTAGGCTTTTAAATTATCGTTTCACTTACGCTCCTATCCATTATTCAAGCTTCACTACTCTAGTAATCATAAAAAAAGCCCTGATTACTAGCAGTAACCAGGGCTTTTTTGCTTTCTAAAAATCTTAGGGTTTATTGGAATCAACGACAATACGCTTATCCCGATTCACCAATTCCCAGGCCGTATAGAAGACCAGACGGGCCGTTTTTTCAGCCTTATCGAATTGGATTTTCTCCACATCATCCGTTGGACGGTGGTAATCATCGTGTACCCCGTTGAAGTAGAAAATGATGGGGATTTTCTTAGCCGCAAAGTTGTAGTGGTCCGAGCGGTAATAGAAACGGTTTACATCGTTCGGGTCGTTGAACGTATAGTCCAGATCCATCTTGATGTATTTCTTGTTCGCTTCTTCATTGATGGCGTGCAGTTCCGAAGACAGCTTATCGGAGCCAATCACGTAGATGTAATCCGGTTTGCCTTCGTGGGCTTTATCCACCCGGCCAATCATGTCGATGTTTAAATCGGCAATGGTATTTTCCAGCGGAATCAGGGGGTGGTTTACGTAGTATTCCGAACCCAGCAGCCCTTTTTCTTCACCCGTTACGGTCATGAACAAAATGCTGCGACGCGGACGATTACCCGCTTTGGCCGCTTTGGAGAAGGCCTCCGCCAATTCCATCACGCCAACCGTACCCGAACCGTCGTCATTGGCTCCGTTGTTGATCTGCCCATCGGGCGAGATACCGATGTGATCGTAGTGAGCCGTTACCACGAGTACTTCGTTTTTCTTGTCCGTACCTTCCAGAAACCCAACAACGTTCGACGTTTCGATAGGCGTCTGTTTCTCTTCAGCCTTCAGCGTCAGGGTTTTCTTGAGATCAGTGGGTTTCGTCTTCCCGGCTATCAAATCCGCGAGTTGCGTATCATCAAGACCCAGCATTTCCTTCGCCAGTCCCTGCTTTACCTGTACGGATAACAGCGTAGATTCCGGACGTTTTTCATCCTTGAACGTCAGGCGATTCATCCGGGGAGAGTACGCCCTCATCCGACCGTAAAGCTTGTCGGTTTGTTCATCAGCTCCCGGAGCAATGGTCAGCACACAACGCACCCCTTTTTCCTTTAACACGGCCATTTTCTTACGAGTGGCTTCGGCGTTACGGGGTTCAGCGGCGAGTAACAACGCGGCTTTGCCATCCAGGTTCAGCCCATTCAGGTCTTCATCCGTTCCGTAACCGACCAGTACGATATCCAGGGTCTCCTCTTTGGAGAAATTTCCTGACCCCGTTACGTAGAAATCTTTCAGTAATTCTTTCGTACCGCTGGGGGCCTTCAGGTACACATCACCCCAACCCAGTTCAACCAGCTCAACGGGTTGCAGGTAGCTCCCGCCGGGACCAATGCCCTTTAAACCCAGGCTTTTGAAGTGATTGGCAATGTATTCAGCCGCTTTGTGCTGGCCGGGTGTTCCGGTACCGCGACCTTCCAGTTCATCGGAAGCCAGGTACGAGAGGTGTTTTTTAAGATCTTCCGCCTTGATGGTCTCGGCGAATTTCGTTGGATTCTGAGCCTGAGCGAAAGCCAGCGGACTCAAAGCCAACAACGTAAGCAGTTTTTTCATGAAGTGAATAGAATGGAAATCAAACCCTTAAAGTAAGCGAAAAACGCAGGTTTTTATTGCAATAAGCGATCAAAGGTTAAAATGAAGTGCTGGCAGGGCATCTGTGATTCGTTTTACTTGGTTTTCCCTATGATTGAAGAGGCTACCCTTCGAAAAAGCCCGAAAATTTCTGAATGGCAGAGTTTTTTAATCTATATGAATAAACATAGGTGTATCATTTCCATACGACTGATAAGAATAGTTTTATACGAAGACCCATTTCGTCCCTGAGAGAAGGCTGGTCATTTAGTCCATATCGCGAACACCGCTGACTTCCTTTTGCTCAGCCTACCGCATTGCTGAGGGAGCTACCATCGAATGGTAGACGGCTTTTCGCGATAGGACGAGATCCGATTTTATGCCGTCTTTGATGGTTTTCACTTCTATTTTAACTACTACCGACTATTAACCAACCGACATCAACTATTACTGGAAGAAGAAAACCCCGTCCGCCCATAAGCCATTCCATGGGGGTAACGGAACGACCTACGATAGCCGCAATGCGGTGGCCTAGAGCGGGCGGTCACCGCCATGGAATGGTCAGGCGTGGAGAGGTCCAGCCTGGAAGACTCAATGACTACTAGTCGGCCGTGCCTACGGAACCAAACTCGGTCTGGGCAAATAAGACACCTCTAACAAAGAACATAATACCCTCTTAGACTTTATGAAAACGAGCAAAAAGACTATTAAAAACGAAGCCCGCCGCGATTTTTTGAAGCAATCGTCGGTCTTGTCGGCTCTGGTGCTGTCCTCGGAAAAGGCGATCAAGGACCCAAAATGGGATGAAAAAATTGCGGCTCCTTTTGAAAAAGTACCACTGAAACTGGAAATCAATGGGGTCAAGCATACGCTGAACGTGGAACCGCGTACCACCCTACTCGACCTCTTACGCGAACAGCTGCACCTGACGGGCACCAAAAAAGGTTGCGATTACGGCCAATGCGGAGCCTGCACCGTACATTCCGACGGCCAGCGAATTAATTCCTGCCTGACCCTAGCAATTACCGAAGAAGGAAAGAAAATCACCACCATCGAAGGACTAGCTAAAGGCGATACCCTGCATCCCATGCAGGAGGCTTTCGTCAAACACGACGGCTTTCAGTGCGGCTACTGCACGCCCGGTCAGATCATGTCGGCGGTGGCGTGTATCCGCGAAGGACACGCCAATTCCGAGGAAGAAATCCGGGAGTATATGAGTGGGAATATCTGCCGCTGTGGAGCCTATCCGAATATTGTTGACGCTATTATGGAGGTAAAGAAAGGAGGACAAACGGTATGAAAGCCTTCCAATACGTCCGGGCTAATACAGCCAAGTCAGCTCTCGAAGCATTAGTCAAAGACCCTTCCGCTCAGTTCATAGCCGGCGGCACCAATCTGGTTGATTTGATGAAACGAGGCGTAACGGCTCCGGATAAACTCATCGACATCAGTCGTTTACCGCTGAATAAAATTGAAAAAGAAGCCACAGGTGTTCGCATTGGAGCCATGGCCCTCAACAGCCAGGTAGCCGATGATAAACTGATTCTGGAAAAATGGCCCCTACTGGCTCAGGCCCTCAACGCGGGAGCATCGGCTCAGTTACGGAACAAGGCTACAGTAGGCGGCAATATGCTCCAGCGTACGCGTTGTGGCTATTTCTACGATACTGAAATGCCCTGCAATAAACGGCAGCCGGGTACGGGTTGCGGAGCCAAAGAAGGTTATAATCGCATGCACGCCATCTTCGGCACAAGCGACCACTGCATCGCCGTCCACCCCAGTGATATGTGCGTGGCGTTGGTAGCCCTCGACGCCACGGTAGTCGTACAAGGTCCCAAAGGCGAACGAACCATTCCTTTCACCGAGTTTCATCGCCTGCCCGGCGATCGTCCCGAAAAAGACAATACGCTGGAAAAAGATGAATTAATTGTAGCCGTAACCCTGCCGGATTCGCCCTATACGCAACACGCTCATTACCTGAAAGTACGTGATCGGGCCTCGTATGCCTTTGCATTGGTCTCCGTAGCAGCGGCGTTGGAGCTGGAAGGCAAAACCATTAAGTCGGCCCGATTGGCGATGGGTGGCGTGGCTCACAAACCTTGGCGTTTGCAGGAAGTAGAAAAAGCTTTGGTTGGTAAAACCGTATCCGAAGCTACGTTTCAACAGGCTGCTCAGCAGGCGATGACGGGTGCCAGGGCGTACGAATACAATTCCTTTAAACTCAAGCTCGCTCCTAATACAATTGTAGAAGCTTTGAAAATGGCCGCTGGCCTAACCGCATAAGCCCATGAAAAATAAAGATGAACGAATTGGCGGACGCATGAGTCGCGTCGATGCTCAGCTGAAAGTGACGGGGGCCGCCAAATATTTCGCCGAATTTGAAGTACCCAATTTGGTCTACGGGGTACTGGTTCCGAGCACGATTACGAAAGGAGCGATAAAAAGTCTGGATACGAAAAAGGCCGAAAGTGCTCCGGGTGTACTAGCGGTTCTTTCCCACCTGAACGCTCCAAAAACACCCGCGTACCAAACGGACGAACCAAGCAAAACGTCTTCCGGACGCGGTCCCGGAATGAAGGCTTTTTACGATAACAAAGTCTATTTCAACGGCCAACCCATCGCGATGGTTGTAGCGGATACCTTTGAACGAGCTACCTACGCAGCCTCGCTGGTGACCGCTCAGTACGAAAAGTTTTCGCATCAAACCGACCTCAAAAGCAATCTGGATAAAGGGATTACGCCCAAAAGCAAGTCCCTGCAGGATTATCAGCGGGGCAAGAAAGACGCGTATCAAACGGCCCCAGTTAAGATTGAAGCCGAGTACATCCAACCTACGGAAGTACATAATCCGATGGAATTACACGGCATTCTGGCTCAGTGGGAAGGTCCGGACAAAATCACCGTATACGCGAAGACGCAGGGCGTGAAAATGACCCAGCAGGTCATTGCCGATACGTTTAAGATTCCGAAAGAAAACGTATCCGTTCATTCGCAGTTTGTGGGAGGAGCCTTTGGAATGTCGCTACGAGTATGGCCGCACGAAATTGCTACGATACTGGCGGCTCAGAAAGTACAGCGTCCCGTCAAACTGGTGATCACGCGGGATCAGATGTTTACCATTGCCGGATACCGACCGCATACGCACCAGAAAGTAGGGATTGGAGCCAATAAAGACGGAAAGTTTGTAGGGATTTCCCACTGGGCCAATGTTCAGAACAGTAATTACGAGGAGTTTACCGAAGCAACGGTGGGGATGACGCGGTTTCTGTACCGTTCGCCCAACGTCAATACGACCTATCGGGTTATACCGCTCGACATTTGTACGCCCATTCCCATGCGTGGACCCGGCGAAGCGACGGGAGCTTTTGCTTTGGAATCGGCGATTGATGAATTGTCATACGCCCTGAACATGGATCCGATTGAGTTACGGATGAAAAACTATCCCGAAAAAGACCCCGAGCAGGAGTTACCTTGGTCGAGTAATCATGTTCGGGAGGCGTATCAGTTGGGTGCCGACAAAATTGGTTGGTCGAATCGTCCGAAAGAGCCCCGCAGTAAACAGGAGAATGGAATGTGGGTGGGATACGGAATGGCGACGGGTACGTTTGGTGCCCACCGACGCGAGGCAACGGCCCGGGCTCAGCTCAAGGCAGATGGTACCTTGCTCATCCAAAGTGCGGCTAGTGATATTGGTCCGGGAACGGGTACGGCCATGGTACAGATTGCCGCTGAAGTGCTAGGTATGCCCGCCGACCGAATCAAATTTGAATTAGGTGAAACGGCCTTTCCCTACGCTCCCATTCAGGGCGGTTCGGCGACGGTAGCCTCGGTAGGTTCGGCGGTACACGAAGCCTGTATGGCTTTGCGGCAACAACTGGTGGAACTTTCGGGTAATGCTCTGAAAAAAGCCAAAGTTGATACACTGGTCTACGAAGAGGGCCGCGTTCGCTCCCCTACTGACCGCTCGGCCAGTATTGCCTACACGGATATTCTGAAACGGAATAATCTGCCAATGCTGGAAGTAACCAAGGAGGCGAAACCAGGTGAAGAAGGGAAGAAATTTGCCATGTACTCCTTCTCCGTACACTTTGTGAAAGTTCACGTGCACCCCACAACGGGCGTAGTACGGGTCAAACACGCCGTAGCCGTGGCAGATGCGGGTACGATTGTGAATCATAAAACGGCCAGCAGCCAGATGATGGGCGGAGCCGTGGGTGGTATTGGTATGGCTTTACAAGAAGAAGCCGTGATTGACCATCGTTACGGACGGTATGTGAACAATGATCTGGCCAATTATCACGTACCCGTCAATGCCGACATTCCCGATATTGATGTCTTGTTTGTCGATAAAAAAGATCCCTACATCAACCCCATGGGAGCCAAAGGCTTGGGCGAAATCGCAATTATTGGGATGGCTCCAGCTATTGCCAACGCCGTGTATAATGCCACCGGGAAACGGATCCGGGAATTACCGATTACGCCGGACAAGTTGATTTAGGTATAGCTGCTGGTGTTTATAGCTGTTGGTTGTTAGTACCTCGTTGGCTATGAAGTTATACCAGGTAATAAACAATGAGGTTAAGGAACGAACCTATTATTCGTAGCATCAACGATTAGTACTTACCTGTAATAAAAACGTCCCTGACTCGTACAGTCAGGGACGTTCTATTTTTGGTGGGTTGAAATCCTCGGTTTTATCGCATAGCCATGTCGCCGCTCCGGATTTTCTCGCCTACTTTCTTAACATCCTTCATCACCCGGAAAAAGTTATCGCCCCAGATTTTCTTCAGGTCCTTTTCGCTATAGCCGCGACGAACCATTTCAATCGTCAGGTTTTCGTATTCAGAAATATCGAAACAATCGGCCAGGTAACCCCCGCCGTCGTAATCGCCGCCGATGCCCACGTGATCTACGCCCATGATTTTCACAAAATGGTCGAGGTGATCAATCGCATCTTTTACTGTAGCCAGCGGTACGGGATATTTCTTGCTCAGTTCCCGCATTTCCGTCCGCATGGCTTTCATCTGCTCATCCGTCATGGCTCCACCTGCCGTATACTTCTTACGGATTTCAGCCGTGGCCGCCTCGCGTTCGGGATTTTTCGGAGCTTCCTTAATATAGCTACTCAGCAAGTTCAACTGCACTACGCCACCTTTTTTGGCAACGGCCCGCAGTAAGTCATCGTTTAAGTTTCGGGGATGGTTGAGTACCGACCAGGCATCGGAGTGCGTAGCGACGATGGGAGCTTTTGACAGTTTGATCAAATCCCAAACCGTACTGTCAGATACGTGCGAAATGTCGATAATCATGCCGAGACGATTCATCTCCGCGACTACTTTCTCGCCGAAGGGACTCAGGCCGTTGAATTCCGGTCCTTTGGGATCGGTCGATGAATCGCAGATATCGTTATTTGCCGAGTGAGAAAGCGTCATGTAGCGTACACCCCGATCGTAAAACTTCTGAAGCAGCGACAGATCGTTTCCGATTTGATAGCCGTTTTCCATCCCAATAAAAATTGAACGTTTGCCCGCTTTTTCCTGAGCCATCGCCTCTTCCTGCGTCGTTACAATTTTGCCCATTTCCGGATGGCGATTAATCTGGGCGTACATTGAATCCAGGATCGTCATCGCCATTTGCTGAACCTTAGCGTTGGCCTCGGGCGTACGCGGCCCCTGTCCCTGGTATACGGCGAAGAAAATCCCGTCTACGCCGCCTTTTTTCATGCGGGGAAAATCAATCTTGGAATCAAAACCCGTAGCCGTTCCGGGTGCGGGCGTATTATCTTTCGAAATGTCAAAGCCTTTTCCGACCATCCGCATCGGCGTATCGGCGTGAGTATCCAGCGTGAACACCTTGGCGTGAATTTTCTTGGCTTTTTCAATCACCTTGGCATCCTGTTGTGCTGATACCAGTTGGCTTAAACCAATCAAGGGTAAAGCGAGGAAAATTTTTTTCATATCCGTCGATAAAAAGGTTTACTAAAATTGGGAAGTACCGTCCACTAAAGGTATAAATATTTCGCCAAATACCTGTATGACCATATAAACGATAGCGATCATAAGAAAAACTACAGCGATAAGTTTGCAAAGAGTCGCGATCATTCTTTTTAAACATTCCCCCTGTTTTCTGCTTACGTATTCAAAAACAGTAGGAATCCATGAATCAAACGGCAGCCGTTATCGGAGCGGGCATCGGCGGTATTGCCACCGCTATACGTTTAGCGGTGAAGGGCTATTCCGTTACCGTATTTGAGGCGAATACGTATCCCGGCGGCAAGTTATCGGCCTTCGAAGAAAAAGGGTATCGCTTCGATGCGGGGCCTTCGCTTTTTACCATGCCTCAGTTGGTCGAGGAGCTTTTTATACTGGCGGGCGAAGATCCCAAGCAGCATTTCACCTACGAACGCCTGCCCGACATCTGTCATTATTTCTGGGATGATGGCACGCGACTGACGGCCTCGGCGAATCCGGACCAGTTTGCTCAGGAAGTGGAACAAACCCTCGGCGAACCAGCCGCTCACGTCCGTAACTTCCTTCAGCACAGTGCCTTTCAGTATGATGTTACGGAACAGCTTTTCCTAAAAGATTCCTTGCATAAAGCGTCCACCTGGCTCAGTCGAAAGGCCCTGCGAGGCTACCTGAATTTTCCGCGACTGGGGGTTTTGGGTACCATGAATCAGGCGAACGAACAGCGTTTTCAACAGGCGAAAGTCGTACAACTTTTCAACCGCTACGCGACGTATAACGGCTCCGATCCGTAT
Source organism: Siphonobacter sp. (assembly GCF_048595215.1). NCBI lineage: Bacteria > Pseudomonadati > Bacteroidota > Cytophagia > Cytophagales > Cytophagaceae > Siphonobacter > Siphonobacter sp. Next base: position 19,375 of record NZ_JBMDWJ010000320.1, on the reverse strand, counting down.
CAGACGCCCGCGTTGCTCAATATGATTCCGCACCTGGAGTACAACATCGGAGCGTACTTTCCGAAAAAAGGGATGGTCAGTATCACCGAGAGTCTGGTCGCTCTGGCCGAGCGAAAAGGAGTTCAGTTTCGGTACCAATCCAAAGTGGAACGCATTCAGGTACGCGACGGAAAAGCCGTCGGTGTGGTGGTGCAGGGTCAGGAAATTCCCTGTAGTATAGTTGTCTCGAACATGGACATTACGCCTACGTACCGAAAACTGCTTCCTACGGAGAAAGCTCCGGAACGTACGTTGCAACAACCCCGTTCGGGTTCAGGTCTGATCTTCTACTGGGGCGTACGGCGGGAATTTGCGGAACTGGGCGTACATAATATTTTCTTTTCGAACGATTACAAGGCCGAATTCGAACACCAGTTTCAATATAAAACTATTTACTACGATCCTACCGTCTACCTGCACATCAGCTCGAAAATCAAGAAGGATGATGCCCCCACAGGCGGTGAAAACTGGTTTGTACTCATCAACGCTCCCGCCAACGAGGGTCAGGACTGGGACACCATCATTGCCCAGACTCGACAAGCTATATTGGCGAAAGTCAGCCGGAGTTTGGGCGTGGACGTAGAATCATTCATTGAGAGTGAATCGGTACTAGACCCCCGAAGTATTGAACTTCGTACCTCTTCCTATCAGGGAGCCCTCTACGGAACATCGTCTAATAATCGGTTTGCAGCCTTTTTGCGGCACCCCAATTTTTCGTCTCGTATCAAAAATTTGTATTTCGTGGGCGGTAGTGTACATCCGGGCGGCGGAATTCCGTTGTGTTTATTTTCAGCCCGTATTGTCGCCGGGATGGTTCCCGAAACCGGTCGCTAGAAAGTCCCAGGGCTTATTCAACAATTATTGAACAAAATCATTTGTATAACGTTACAGAACCAAAGGCTTTTCTCGGCGAGAAATTCCCGTTAACGAAAGGCTTTTACTTCTTAACCAATGCTTTGACTTCACTGAATCATCAAACTACCAACCCATGCAACCGTATCCTTAGCCCGTCGTTCAAAGCCGCTCAAGCTTGCTTTAGAGCTCGCGACAAATGTGTGTTTTTTCAAGCTATACCTTTTTGGCGGAAATTTTGAGGAAATTTGAGAATATTTTCCTTCTCAGTCTTTTGCATCCCCTACCTTTGCCCAATTATTCGAGCAGTTTTCAGATATGGACCAATATTCATATATCGCCAATGCGGACGTGGATTACATTTCCGACTTGTACGATAAATACCAACAGGACCCTTCCAGCGTCGATACGAGCTGGCAAAACTTCTTTAAAGGCTACGATTTTTCCGCCATTTACGGTGAAAAAGGAGCCACCAATGGCGTTTCTTCCAACGGAACTTCTAATGGTCAGGCTAAACCAGCCGATGCGGGCCTTATCGCCAAAGAAGGCTCCGTACTGAGTTTGATTAAAGCGTATCGTTCACGCGGTCACTTGCTGGCGAAAACCAATCCGCTGGGTTACGATCGTAACGTGGAGGCCCGTCTGACGCTGGAAGATTATAAGCTTTCCGAAAAAGATCTGGATACGGTTTTCGAAGCCGGTCATTTCTTGCTGGGTCGTTCGGCTACCTTACGCGAAATCATGGCCGCTCTGGAGAAAATCTACGCGGGCAACATTGGTTTCGAGTACATGTACGTGCGGAACATGGAAGAAAAAGAGTGGCTACGGAATCAGATTGAGAAAGCCGCTCTGGTATTCGATCCGACAAAAGAAGAAAAAGAACGCATTCTGAAGAAGCTCAACGAAGCCGTTACGTTCGAGCAATTCCTGCACACGAAATTCCTGGGTCAGAAACGCTTCTCGCTGGAAGGTGGCGAAGCAACGATTTCTTCCCTGGATACGATCATCAATACGTCTGCCGACATGGGCGTGAAAGAAGTGATGATCGGGATGGCTCACCGGGGCCGTCTGAACGTGCTGGTAAACATCATGCATAAATCCTACGATGAAATCATCAGTGGTTTCGTAGGACAGGTACCTGAACTGGAAGACAACCTCCCCAACGACATTAACTTTGGCGGAGACGTAAAATATCACCTGGGTTACTCAAGCACCCACGTAACGCCCAAAGGAACGGAAGTAAGCCTGAAACTGGCTCCGAACCCTTCGCACCTGGAAACGGTAAACCCCGTGGTGGAAGGTTTCGTACGTAGCCGGGCCGACGGGATTTTCGAAGGCGATTACGATAAGGTTATGCCCATCCTGATTCACGGCGATGCCGCCGTAGCGGGTCAGGGTATTGTGTATGAAGTGACGCAAATGGCGAAACTTCCCGCCTACAAAACGGGGGGTACCATTCACTTCGTCATCAACAACCAGATTGGTTTTACGACGGATGCAGCGGAAGGCCGTTCGGCAATTTACTGTACGGACATTGCCAAAATCATCGACGCCCCCGTATTCCACGTGAACGGTGACGATCCGGAAGCTGTCATGTTCGTATCGAAAATGGCCGTTGAATACCGTCAGGAATTCAATCAGGACGTATTCATTAACATGCTTTGCTACCGTCGCTGGGGACACAACGAGTCAGATGAACCGTCTTTCACCCAACCGACGATGTACTCGCAGATTAAACTGCACAAGAACGTACTCGAACTCTACAACGAGCAACTGGTTAGCCGGGGTAAAGTAGATGCCAAGCTGGCCAAGGGCATGGAAGCTGAATTCAAGCAATTCCTCCAGGATCGTCTGGATGGCGTGAAGCAGGCCGAAGCTCCGGTATTCCACCCGCTCAAACTCGACGAAGACTGGAAAGCCCTGCGGTACGGTTCGGCGGAAGATTTCGAGCAATCACCCGATACGAGCGTTTCCCGCGAGAATCTGGATAAAATTTTCAAAGCCCTGACGACGCTGCCCGAAGGTTTTAAACCGCTTAAGCAGATCGACAAACTGATTTCCGACCGGAAGAAATTACTGGAGGAAAACGGTCAGGTGAACTGGGCTACGGCTGAGTTGATGGCCTACGGTTCGTTGCTGATGGAAGGTAAAACGGTACGGATGACGGGTCAGGACGTACAACGGGGCACCTTTAGCCACCGTCACGCGGTTCTGCACGACGCCGAAAATAACAAGACCTATACGCAGATCGACCACATCGAAGAAGGTCAGGAGCAGATGCAAATCTTCAACTCCCTTCTTTCGGAATACGGTGTACTCGGCTTTGAGTTTGGTTACTCGATGGCCAACGCTCACGCCCTGGTGATCTGGGAAGCTCAGTTTGGTGACTTCGCCAACGGTGCTCAAATCATTATTGACCAGTTTGTCAGCTCCTGCGAATCGAAATGGGGTCTGCAGAATGGTCTGGTGATGTTACTGCCCCACGGCTACGAAGGTCAGGGTCCGGAGCACTCGAATGCCCGCCCCGAACGCTTCCTGCAATTGTGCGGTGACTATAACATGGTGGTAGCCAACGTGACGACACCAGCCAACATTTTCCACCTCATGCGGCGTCAGCTGACTTGGGATTTCCGGAAACCGCTGGTGATCATGTCTCCCAAATCCATGTTGCGGCATCCGCTCAACGTATCCCCGCTTGAAGATCTGACCACAGGTGGCTTCCGGGAAGTAATTGGCGATTCGTACGTGAATACGAAAGAAGTGAAGAAAGTCCTGCTGTGTACGGGTAAAGTATACTACGACTTACTCGACAAACAGCAGAAAGATCAGCGGAAAGACGTAGCGATTGTTCGGGTTGAGCAACTGCATCCGCTGCCGCTGAAACAGATTCAACAGGAACTGGGCAAATACGCCAAAGCTAAAGTGTACTGGGTACAGGAAGAACCCAAAAACATGGGCTACTGGTCGTTTATCTTACGTGAATTTGGTTGTGGTGTGGGTATGGGAGTGATTTCGCGTAAAACGTCTGCTTCTCCGGCCACCGGGTTCCTCAAAACACATAGTGAAGAACAAGCAGCCCTGATTCAGGAAGCCTTTGCTTAACCAATAAAAAGCCGAATTCAGGTGGCGTTTAGCCTGAATTCGGCCATTTGATTATAAAACCGAACGAATCCTCCCTCCTGGGAAGTACCCAATCATGGCAATCATCGAAATGAAAGTCCCCGTCGTGGGGGAATCCGTCACCGAGGTTACCATCGCCACCTGGAATAAAAAAGATGGCGATACGGTAAAGATGGATGAGGTATTATGCGAGTTAGAGTCTGACAAGGCTACTTTCGAGCTACCCGCTGAAGCGGCGGGTGTGCTACGTATCCTGGCGAAAGAAGGTGATACGCTCGCCATCGGAGCCCCCATCTGCTCGATTTCAACGGACGGTGCAGCTCCCGAAGCTCCTCAAGAAGAAGCTCCGGCGGCGGCCTCCAACAACGGTCAGGCTCCCGAAGCCGCTCCGGCTCCTGCTCCTGAAGCAAAGGCGGAAGAGACCAAAACTATTGAAGTGAAAATTCCGGTAATGGGCGAATCGGTTACCGAGGCTACCATTGCCAACTGGAATAAAAAAGAAGGTGATTTCGTGAAAATGGACGAAATCCTCTGCGAACTGGAATCCGATAAAGCTACGTTTGAACTGCCCGCGGAAGCGGCAGGTACGCTGCACATTATTGCCGAACCCGGCTCTACGCTTGAAATCGGTGCAGTAGTGGCTACCATTACGGTAGGTGCCGGTGCTCCGGCGGCGGCTCCTTCGGCTCCAGCAGCAGCTCCGGCTTCAGGTGGCTCTTCGGCCCCGGTAGCGGATAAAGCCAGTGGCGTAACGCCCGTAGCGGCGGCTATTTTGGCGGACAAAGGCATCAATCCGAAAGACATTCAGGGCTCAGGCGAAGGTGGAAAAATCACCAAAGCGGATGCTCTGAAAGCCACTTCGGCTCCGGCTCCTGCAGCGAAAGCCGAAGCCCCCAAGGCCGCTCCGGCTCCCCAGCCTGCGGCTGCTCCTGCGGCTACGGGTGGACGGGCGGAACGTCGTCAACGCATGACTTCACTGCGAAAAACCATCGCTCGCCGACTGGTAGCCGTGAAGAACGAAACAGCCATGCTGACTACGTTCAATGAAGTGGACATGCAGCCGATCATGGAGCTGCGTTCGAAGTTCAAGGACAAATTCAAAGAGAAACACGGCGTTGGTTTGGGCTTCATGTCCTTCTTTGCGAAAGCCGTTTGCGTAGCTCTGAAAGAATTCCAGGCCGTAAACGCTTCCATCGATGGCGATGAAATCGTTTACCACGATTACGTAGATATTTCCGTAGCTGTATCAACCGAGCGTGGTCTGGTGGTTCCGATTCTGCGTAACGCGGATCAACTCAGCTTCGCTGGTATCGAAAAAGGCATTATTGAGCTGGCAGTAAAAGCCCGTGACAATAAGCTGACGATCGAAGATATGTCAGGCGGTACGTTTACGATCACCAACGGTGGTGTATTCGGTTCCATGATGTCTACGCCGATCATCAACGCTCCGCAGGTGGCGATTCTCGGGATGCACAACATCATCGAGCGTCCGGTAGTGGTGAACAAAGAAATCGTAATTCGTCCGATGATGTACATCGCCCTGAGCTACGATCACCGCATCATCGACGGTAAAGAATCCGTAAGCTTCCTGGTACGCGTGAAACAACTGCTGGAAGATCCGGCTCGTCTGTTACTCGACGTTTAGGACGCTATACTATTCAGTACTCAATCCCCGCTTTCGGCTTACCTGAAGCGGGGATTTGATTTTAGTTTTCAGTTGACTGTTTCCTGTTTTCAGTTCATGCAAATACAGTAATGGAGAGGTTAATTCTGAAAATTGTACATAAAACTGCTAACACTATTTTCAACTGATTAGAATACAGCGACGGAAACGCCATCCTGAAAACTGTAAACCGCAAACTGCAAACTTCACATGCTTACCCGTTTTGGCCTGCTGGCCTTTTGCCTGGCTTTTCTGCTGGGCTGTGCTCCTAAAACGTACCTCCGCGTACCCAAACAGGGGCTTTCCGAATACCTGAAACCCGAAGCCGGGAAACCTACGCTCATCAGTGCTCACCGGGGCGGTGGCGACTACGCGGGTTATCCCGAAAACTGCCTTGAATCGTTTGCGTATCTGGCGAAACAGGCAGCCATGATTATCGAGTGTGACATTGGATTGACGCAGGACAGCGTACTCGTGATGCTGCACGACGACGTACTGGACCGTACAACGACCGGAAAAGGGAAACTTAACGCGGTTTCGTACGCGTATACGCAAAGTTTACATCTGAAAGACAACGCTGGTACTACGACCACATTTCGGATGCCTACGCTGGAGCAGGTATTGAACTGGGGGAAAGGCAAAGTGATTTATACGCTGGACGTGAAACGCACGGTACCTTTTGAAAAAGTGGTAGACCTGATTCACCGCACACGTACGGAAGACAACTGCGTCGTCATTACGTATAATGCCCAGGATGCCGCAAAAGTCCACAAACTCGAACCCAGTCTGATGATTTCCGTAACCATTCGCAATGAGGCCGAATACAATCGTCACCACGATCTGGGTATTCCTGACAATCGCATGGTAGCCTTTGTAGGAACCCGGGAGCCTTCCGCCGAGCATTATGCCTTTCTTCACAAAAAAGGTATTTCCTGCATTTTAGGAACGCTGGGTAACCTCGATAAAATGGCTCAGGCCAAAGGCGATCAGGTATACGTCAATTTTGCCAAAAACGGAGCGGATATTATGTCTACCGACCGTCCTCTGGAAATGGCGAAGGCTTTAAAAAAGTAGTAGTACGCTGAGGATCAGACTCCCCAAATAGCCCGCTTGCGGCGGGCTATTTGCGTTGAGGCCGTTTTGGTGGTATGGCTTTTTCAAGATAGCTGCCCTAAAAAACCAACCTATGGAAAAGGAACTGCTGGAAGAAAAAACCCAAACGTACGGATCGGAATACGATGTAGCCGATGACGTAGCGGGTATTAAGGTAGTGTTTGTCAACGTGTACATGATTGGTAAACAGGGAGAAGGTAATCCCTGGGTACTTGTCGATGCGGCGATCCCAAACTCAGCCAGTCGTATCATCAAAGAGGCAGAAACGCGTTTTGGTAAAGACAATCCGCCACAGGCTATTGTCCTTACCCACGGTCACTTCGATCATACTGGTGCTCTGGAAGACTTACTTAAAGCCTGGGGAAATATCCCAGTATATGCTCATCCGCTGGAAATGCCATTCCTGACCGGGAAATCACACTACCCACCACCAGATCCAACGGCGGGTAACGGTGCGATGGCAGCTCTCTCGTTTTTATTCCCGATTCGTCCACTCGATATTTCAGGTCAAGTGAAACCGATTCCACACGATGGTTTCATTGAAGAATTACCCGACTGGCGGTTCATCCATACACCCGGTCATGCTCCCGGACACGTATCGCTGTTCCGAGATAAAGATAAAGTACTGATTGCCGGGGATGCCTTCGTGACCACTAATCAGAATTCAGTATTCTCCGTAGCTACGCAGAAATTGGAACTACACGGACCGCCGAGCTACTTTACCTGCGACTGGCGAGCTGCGAAAAAGTCCGTCCGTCGGCTGGCCCAGCTTAAGCCCAGTGCCGTAGGTACGGGTCATGGAAAAGCACTGCGGGGTAAAGAATGGCGTTCACAATTGCAGGAACTTTCCGATAACTTTGATACCCGAGCCCTACCCGGCTCGAGTCGATATATCAATCACCCGGCTCATACGGATGAAAATGGTATTGTGTCCATGCCAACACCGATTTCGTACTGGGTAGCCAAAGGGCTGGCCATTGGAGCAGTAGCGGGCCTGACCTTATTCGCCTGGAATCGCTTGCGAAAATAGCTTGATCAAGCACGGAAAAGCCCGACGAAGCAGATTCGGCGGGCTTTTCTATTTGCTGAGAAAACGAATACTGAACTTCGTTTCCAGATCTTATTCCATCAACCGTTTGATTTCATTTAATTTCAACAGGGCTTCAATCGGCGTCAGCGTATTGACGTCAATTCGCGATAGCAGTTCTTCCACTTTTTCGAAACGCGGATCTTTTTCTGCCCCGAATAAACTCATCTGAAACGCTGGGATCGCTTTGGGCACTTCCCGAATGCGTTCGGTATGATTTTCCTTGATATGATCCTGTTCGAGGTGAGCCAGAATTTCGTTTGCCCGATTGACTACCGCACCCGGCATACCCGCCATCTGAGCCACGTGAATACCGAAACTGTGCTCTGAACCACCAGGCTTCAGTTTCCGCAGGAAAATCACTTTATTCCCCGATTCCTTCACGGAAACGTTGAAGTTTTTGATTCGTGGAAAATCCTCTGCCAACTGATTGAGTTCGTGATAGTGCGTAGCGAAGAGCGTTTTCGGTCGGGCATTCGGCAGGCTATGCAGATATTCGGTGATCCCCCAGGCAATACTTACGCCGTCGTAGGTACTCGTACCCCGCCCAATTTCATCCATCAGGACCAGACTCCGGTCGCTCAGGTTATTGAGAATACTTGCTGTTTCGGTCATTTCCACCATAAACGTACTTTCCCCCCGGCTCAGGTTATCGGAAGCCCCCACCCGCGTAAAGACCTTATCGACCAGACCAATTTCGGCGGCCGTGGCCGGTACGAAACTACCGATCTGGGCCATCAGTACGATCAGAGCCGTTTGTCGTAGTAAAGCCGATTTCCCCGCCATGTTGGGGCCCGTAATCATGATGATTTGCTGCTCTTCATCGTCCAGCGTCAGATCATTCGGTACGTAGCTTTCACCCATGGGTAACTGTTGTTCAATCACCGGGTGCCGACCCGCTGCAATGCGAATCGCTTTTCCCTCGTTTACTTCCGGTTTAGCGTACTTATTCTTTTGGGCAATCTTAGAGAAACTCAGTAAGGTATCCAGTACGGCTAACACCCGAGCATTTTGCTGAATGGGACTCACGTACTCGCTGGCCGTTTGGATCAGTTCGTTAAAGATGCGTTGTTCAATCACGAAGATTTTATCCTCGGCATTCAAAATCTGATCCTCGTATTCTTTCAGTTCGGGCGTAATGTAGCGTTCCGCATTGACGAGCGTTTGCTTGCGAATCCACTCGGCAGGTACGCGATTCTTGTGAGCATTCGTCACTTCCAGATAATACCCGAAAACTTTATTGTACGCAATTTTCAGCGAGGTGATGCCCGTATTCGTGATCTCCCGGTTCTGAATATTCACCAGAAAATCCTTTCCCGCATAGGCAATCTGATGCAACTGGTCCAGCTCGTTGTCCACACCCGATTTGATCATATTACCCAGGTTAGTTACCAGCGGCGGATCTTCGCGTAATTCCGTTTCAATCTTTTCGAGCAGCGACTCGCAGGTATTCAGTTGCTCGGCGTACTTCCGCAGTAAGGGCTGGGTTGCACTGTGCTGGAGCAGAAAATTCCGAATGGGTCCGACGTGCGACAAGGCCCGTTTCAAAGCCAGCATTTCCCGGGGATTGATCCGGCGAACGGCTACTTTGGAAATCAAACGCTCCAGATCGCCGATTTGCCGCAGGTGCGTATCCAGCGTTTCGGCCAGTTCGGTATCCTGCAACAGTAGGTCGACCGTGTTGAGTCGCTCGTGAATGGGTTTTAGTTCTTTGAGCGGCAGTACCAGCCACTTCCGCAGCATCCGGGCTCCCATCGGCGTCAGCGTCTGGTCAAGAATCTGAATGAGCGGTACGCCGTTTTCCTGTTGAGCCGTTACCAACTCCAGGTTGCGAATCGTAAAGCGATCCAGCCAGACGTACTTATCTTCTTCCAGACGCGTCAATCGGGTAATATGCCCGACATCGCGGTGCTCGGTTTCGGCCAGGTAGTGCAGAATAACCCCCGCCGCGACGATTCCTTCGGTAAGGTTTTCCACCCCAAAGCCTTTGAGCGTCGTGGTGTTGAAATGAGCCGTTAGTAAGGGATACGCAAAATCGTGCGTGAATGCCCAATCTTCCAGTTGATAGGTATTGAATTGCTCTCCGAAAATGCCCTGAAACTCCGAGCGATTTTTCTTACAAAAGAGGATTTCCGCCGGACTAAAACTTTGCAGTAATTTCTCCACGTAAGCCGCATTGCCCTGCGTAGTCAAAAATTCACCCGTCGAAACGTCCAGAAAAGAAATGCCGATTACGTCTTTCTGAAAATGCACGGCGGCCAGGTAATTGTTCCGCCGAACATCGAGTACATTGTCGTTGAAAGAAACACCCGGCGTCACCAGCTCCGTAACGCCCCGCCGTACAATGCCTTTGGCCGTAGCCGGGTCTTCGAGCTGGTCGCAGATGGCGACGCGTTCACCCGCCCGTACCAGTTTAGGCAGGTAATTATCGAGAGAATGGTGGGGAAAACCCGCTAGGGGTGTTTCGCCTGAGGTACCGTTGTTTCGTTTGGTGAGCGTAATACCCAGAATCTTGCTGGCCCGTACGGCATCTTCCCCAAACGTTTCGTAAAAATCGCCCACCCGGAACAAGAGAATGGCTCCCGGGTATTGCGTTTTGATTTGATTATACTGCCGATTCAGAGGGGTTTCCTTCTCCTGCTTCCCTGCACCTTCCTTGGATGGACGAGCCATAGTCACTTCAGTCGTTGGGTCAGTGAAAAGCTCCGTGAACGAGCCTTTTTCCTGACCAAATAAACAATGGATAGAAGACAAAGATACGGCCGGAAGGGGTCGGTTGACAAGGCCAACGGGCAGACCTGCTGAAATAATCCTCCCTGTGAATCAGGTTAGGCTCCAAAGGTTCGTCTGATTTTTTTAGAGGAAATCGGAACTTGTTCGCCGAGAAAATTGTAATTTTGCAACCAAGTTGCAGAAAGCTATGAAATCGATTGTATATGCATCCACTTCCGTACTCACGGTGATTGCTCACTGGCTGTGCTGTCTGTTGCCCTTACTGGCGGCAGTGCTAGGCCTGAGCGGGTCTTCGTCAGTACTGAGCTGGGTATTGGATTACCGCTGGTACTTAGTTGGTTTTCAGGTACTCTTAATGAGCTGGTCTTTTTATCATTTATACGTACAGCATCAGCCTAGTCCGCGTTTACGCTACGAACGGGCGATTTTCTGGTTCTTATTAGTGTTCTCGGTAGTGGCCTGGAGCATTCCGCACGAATGGTTGATGTCCAATGATCAGAAAATGGCCACGGCTCAGGTACAGCGGGTCTTTAACGCCCGGAAATTGACGCTGGCCCTGTCGGAAGATACGACGCCTCAAATGCTGGAAAAAAGTCTGGAAAAGGTGGATGGAGTCCTGCAGTTGAAGCCCGTACAGGCCGGGGTAGTTTCCGTACGCTACGATTTTCGAAAAATCAATAAAGACCAGTTGCTTCAGGACCTTCGTAATCAGGGTCTAGAACTGACGGAAGTCAGCTACCAGTAACAAATGGTTTTCTCCTGATTTTGTCCTAACATTGCGAAGCTAATTAATCCTGCTATGATCAAACGTTTTCTCCCTCTGTCGGCTCTGCTCGTCGGTTTGCTGTTGTTTTCCTGTCAGGAAAAGGAAAATCCCCAACTGAAAGAAGCGGCGGCGATTCACAATGAAGCTCATGAAATCATGGAAAGTATTGAGCCCGAAGTTAAATCGTTGGATAGCCTCCAATCTGCACTAGCGAATAAACAAATTGCCGCCAAAGACACGGCAGCCTTTGCTTCGGCTGTAGCCGCTCTGGATAAGGTACAAACGGATTTCAAAGCTTGGGAAGAAAACTTAGTAACGGTTCCGGGAATGGAACATGAGCACGAGCATGAACACGAAGGCCATGGCGAAGGGGAACACCATCACCACCACGAGCACAAAAAAGCTCCTGATGTAACGCCCGAGCAGCACGTTGAAATTCAGAAAGAAATCAAGAAAAGTATCGAGCAGATTCAAATCGAACTGAAGGCCGCTAAAACGCAAGCCGAAGCTCTGCTGAAATAAGAAACAAGTCAGTATTTAAGAAAGACGCTGGTGAAACGAACTCGTTTGATCAGCGTCTTTTGCGTATGATCGTATATTCGCTTTTTGACTAGTCAAAGACACGCATTGATGGACGAACTTTTCATGCAACGGGCTCTGGAACTGGCCCAGCTAGGTCAGGGTACCGTAGCACCGAACCCCATGGTCGGCTGTGTGATTGTGCACGAAAACCGCATTATCGGCGAAGGCTGGCACCGTCAGTATGGGCAGGCTCACGCGGAAGTCAATGCCCTGAATGCTGTTGCTGAACGTGACTTGCTTCCGGAGGCGACCGTATATGTAACGCTCGAACCCTGCTCGCACTACGGCAAAACGCCGCCTTGTGCTGACCGACTCGTTAGTGAAGGGGTACGGCGGGTGGTGATTTGTAACGATGATCCTAATCCGCTGGTGGCGGGTCGGGGTATCCGGAAATTACAGGAAGCGGGTATTGAGGTCGAAACGGGCGTTTTAGCCGCCCAAGGCCGTCGCATCAATCGCCGATTCTTCACGTATTTTGAAAAGAATCGCCCCTTTTTAATTCTGAAGTGGGCTGAAACGGCGGACGGCTATCTGGCCGGACGCGAAGGCCAGCCGTTACAGATTTCCAATGCCGTTTCCCGGCGACTACTGCATAAATGGCGGACGGAAGAAGACGCTTTTCTGGTCGGAACACGTACACTTCAGGCCGATAATCCACACTTGAACGCCCGCCTCTGGCCGGGTCGAAATCCCGTTCGGATTGGTTTGGATCGGGCCCTGAGCCTACCGGATACGTATCATTTTCTGGATGATTCGCAGGTAACGCTGGTGTATAATCAACGCGAAACTCGCCAGACGGAACGTACGCAGTGGGTGGTACCAGATTCCTGGGATTTACCCAATCTGATGCAGGACTTACGGCAACGATCCATACAAAGTGTGGTGATCGAGGGCGGCCCTACCCTGTTGCAATCCTTCATCGAACAGAATCTGTGGGATGAGATTCGGATTTTCCGCAGTTCGGTTCGTCTCGGTTCCGGTCTGGCCGCCCCGGATTTCTGCGGCACCCTGCTCCAGAAAGATCGTCTGCTCACAGACGAACTTAGTATCTGGGCACCCTTGTAAGTTATTCATTCCAGATTTCCCAGGACTTCTCAGCCTGTAATTCCAGCATGCGGTATCCGTTGTGCGTAGCAGCACCGCGTTCGGCTCCGCGTTTCATAAAGAGCGTTTCTTCCGGATTATAGACCAGATCGTACAGAAGGTTCTGTTCGGTCAGCGACGCGTACGGCAGGTCCGGACAGGCGTCGACGTTCGGGTACGTGCCCAGTGGCGTGGCGTTAATGAGGAGCGAATACTCCGCCAGTACATCCGCGTTCAAATCCGAGTAATTCAAAAACGAATCGGACTCTTTCCGGGATACTGTTTTGTAGGTAATGCCCAGATCCTCCAGAGCTACACGAACGGCTTTGGTGGCTCCCCCATCCCCCAGAATCAGGGCTTTTTTCGGTTGCAATTGCTGAAAAGGCTCCCAGCGTTCAAGTGACCAGCGAAAACCCCAGTAATCGGAGTTATAGCCTTTCAGCGTACCATCGGGTCGTACTTTAATGACATTGACCGCACCGATTCGTTCGGCCAGCGGGTCCAGTTCGGTCAGGAAGGGCAGTACGGCTTTTTTGTGCGGAATGGTTACGTTCAGCCCTTTTAGTTCCGGCCACTGAGCTACTAAAGCCGGTAATTCGTTCGCTTCGGGTAATTCGAATAGTTCGTAAACGTGGGTTTCGGCTAACCCTTCCCGTTGGAATTTCTCGGTGAAATACCGTTTGGAGAAGGAGTGTCCGAGCGGAAAGCCGATCAGGGCGTAGAGGTTCATAGGTTATCAGTAAAAAAGCGTAAAGAATCGTAACGGCTTTGACACCTCTACTGATTCTTTACGCTTTCGTTTAGAAAAGGATTTATACCGTTTTCTTCGTCATGAATTTCTCTTTCAGGATGCCCCAAATGATAGGTAATACCGAAAGACCGATGATTCCGAAAACAACAATCTCGAAATTTTTCTTCACAAACTCCAGGTTACCAAAGAAGTAGCCCAGTAGCGAAATACTCGTCACCCAAAGTACGGCTCCCGCTACGCAGAAGAAAATGTACCGGCCATACGTCATACTACCGGCTCCGGCAACGAAGGGAGCAATGGTCCGAACGATGGGTACAAAACGGGCGATAATCACCGTTTGTCCGCCGTATTTGGCGTAGTATTCTTCGGTTTTGTACAGGTATTCCCGTTTGAAAAACAGAATCCGTTCCCTCGATCGAATGAAATTGGAGAAGTACTTGCCAACAAAGTAATTGAGGTTGTCGCCCATCAAAGCCGCTACAATCAACAAGGGAATAATTACCCCTACTGAAAGCTCATTGGTATCGCGGGCCGCCAATGCCCCAGCCGCAAATAGCAGCGAATCGCCGGGTAACAGAGGCATGACAATGAAGCCGGTTTCCACGAAAACGATCAGAAAAAGAATGCCGTAGGTCAGCAATCCGTACTCATTCACCCATACATCCAGATAGCGATCCAGGTGCATGAGGAAATCTAACAATCCTTTAATAATTTCCATAAAAAGAAGAGACAGATAGAATTTGGGTGGGAAGTTAACAGTCTTTTTCCATATTCAGAAAATGCGAGAAGGTATCCCCCCGGAGGCCTAAGCGAATGGTTTCCACCGAAATAACTTCATTTGGAGCAATGTTTCCGAGATTCACGTTGGCCCCCAAAAGTTGTACAAACCACACCTGTTGAGCCTTCTGGGGAGCTTCCCAGATGATGTGCTCGGCGGGAACCTGCGTGAGAATTTCTTCAACCAGCCCCTGACGAACCTCTCCCGAAGAGCGGAATAAACCGACGTTCCCCCCTTCACGGGCTTCACCGATTACTTTCCAGGCACCAGCCGCCAGTTCGGCGTTCATAAGTTGAATCCACTTATACGGCGGAATGATCTTCGCTTCATCCTTCGATCCTACTTCCGAAAGTACAGTTACCTGCTTTGATAAGGTACTGATGTACTGTAGTTTCTCATCCTGAGGCATATCAATGGAGCCGTCGGAGACTTCCGCATGCGTCAAGCCAAATTCGTCGATTACGCGTCGGTAATCGTCAAATTGACCCCGAACAACGAATGCTTCAAAAAGAGTACCGCCGAAGTAAACCGGAATACCAGCTTCCTTGTAAACTTTCAATTTCTCTTTCAGCTTAGGCGTTACGAAAGACGTCGCCCAGCCCAGCTTTACTATGTCCACATGATCGGCAGCAACATCCAGAAAATCTTCTGCTTGTCTGATACTTAGCCCTTTGTCCATAGCCATGGTTAATCCAGACTGCCGGGGCTTCTCGGTACGCTCGGGAATTTGATTTAAATGGTAATTCATACGGCAATGATTGCTTTCACGAGAAAGTGCAAAAGTAGCCTAGTCCAACCGTTAGACAAGGAATCCGGAATAAATCTCTGGAAAAAGGGGGATTTCCGGGGGTCCGAGAAGGAAACCCTTCGGACTGCTCAAAGTTTAGAATTATTTTCCGTTTCCCGGCTGATTGTCTTCAAGATCAAAGATTTTGTTTTCTGCTATAAACTCTAATGTATTCTTAATCAGAGTTTTATTATCTAAATCAATCCATGAATTAAAAAATATCTCCGAACATGTTTCATACACTAAACAGTGTTCATTAAGTTTACATCAAAATAAGTTTACATGGGTATACAGGAACGGAAAGAGCGGGAGAAGCAGGAAATGCGGGAATTGATTCTGCGAACGGCCAAGCAGGTGTTTATTGAAGAAGGGTACGAGAAAACGTCCATTCGAACCATTGCGGACCGAATCGAATACAGTCCCGCCACCATTTATCTATACTATAAGGATAAAGATCAGCTGCTATTTGCTATTCATGAACTGGGTTTCGACGCTTTAATCGAATCATTTCGAAGCTTACAGGAAATAGCTGATCCACTGGAGCGATTCCGGCAATTAGGTTATCGGTATGTGCAGTTTGCGATTGATAATCCAGAGATGTATGACCTGATGTTCATCTCTTACTCTCCCATGAATGCTCTGGAAAAGGCTCCACAGGGAAGTACCTGGGATTGCGGGTATCAGGCCTTTCATATACTTTGTACTATTATCCAGGAAAATATGGATCAGGGATTGCTTCGTACCAACGATTTATATATTACGGCTTTGTCAGTCTGGTCAAATGTACATGGACTGGCGTCCCTATACATTCGAAATCGACTCAAAGCTTTTCCGGAGCATTTGAATACACAGCAACTCATGGACCAATCCCTTGATCTGTTAATTGCCTCGCTGAAAGTCTAAGTTAGTCTTAACTATTTCTCAACCGTTTTTCCCTTCAAGCCATGCAAACGATTCTTGGTTCTGGCGGAGCTGTGTCTGTTCCACTCGCCCAACACCTGCGTACCTACACTGACGACATTCGTCTGGTCAGCCGAACGCCCCAGCGGGTCAATCCCACGGATACGCTTTTTCCAGCCAATCTGCTTGATGCCGCTCAGGTTGATGCAGCAGTTGCCGGTTCTTCCATTGTATATCTGACGGCGGGCCTACCTTATCGAACCAAACTCTGGCAGCAACAATGGCCCATCGTCATCCAAAACGTACTTCAGGCTTGCCGTAACCATCAGGCTCGACTAGTCTTCTTGGACAATATCTATGCACTAGGCTATGTACACGGCCCCATGACTGAAGAGACACCCCTGAACCCCGTCAGTAAAAAAGGGGAAGTTCGGGCCAAGATTGCCCGGCAACTACAGGAAGAAAATCAGGCGGGTAACGTCGAGATTATGATTGCCCGGGCTCCAGACTTTTACGGTCCCAATGTCAAAACCAGCGTGGTTGACATTACCGTTATTCAGAATCTCAAAAAGGGGAAGAAAGCTCAGTGGCTGATCAACAGTGAAGTAAAGCATTCCTTCATTTTTACGCCCGATGCGGGCCACGCAGTGGCTTTGTTGGGCAATACTCCTGAAGCCTTTGGGCAAATCTGGCATTTACCTACTGCGGCACCTGCTCTTACCGGAGCTGAATTCATTGCGGCCTGTGCTCAGGAACTCGGCGTTTCTTCCAAATTTACCACGCTTCCTAAATGGATGGTTCAACTGGGAGGACTCTTCGTTCCCGACTTGAAAGAAAGCGTTGAAATGCTGTATCAATATGAGCACGAGTACCTGTTTGACAGCAGTAAGTTTGAGAAACACTTCGCATTACAACCGACCTCTTATCAGGAAGGTATACGTATATCCACGCGAGCCTAAGCCAATTTTGAGCTTATATTCATACGGACGATTACTCAAGCGATTGGTTTCCAGTCGCTTTACTTTTGCAATCCCTACTCAAAGTTCCTCAAATCGTTCCTCAATACTCCCCAATCTTTTCTTTGGAATGTTCTTTTCTTTACTAGAGCTAAACAGAAAGTCACAACCAACGTTAAAGCCATGAAAAAGAACATCATCGTACTCTCAGCGGCCCTGGCCGTTATCGGTATAAGTTCCTGTCAAAGTACACGCTCTACTCCTTCCGGCGACAGCCGCACGGATTCTCTCTCAACGGCTAGCGTTCGAATGAACGACGCCAGTAATTCAAGTACCGTCCCGGGTTCTAGTACACCTGCTACCAACAATACGGGTATGGTCGAACAAGGCGGTATGGTTCCTAATAACTCCTACGCTCGCTCAGATAACCGCGACCGGACCAATCGAAATAACTCGGCTACCAATAACAATCAGACGAATATCTCGAATCAATCCGTAGTGAACCCCGGAGCGATGAGTAATGCCGCAAATCCTTCAGCAACGGACCCAACGGTTACTTCCGGTACAGGAAATTCAGCTACAAGCTCAACGATGAGTAACGGTTCCAATAATTCGCTCATGCGGGGAACTACCACTACCAATTCAAACAATACGAATTCAAACTCAACTACTACCAACACAGCGGGCGTACGACCCGATATGAGTCGCGAGACGGGCGTATCGAAAGAATCTTCACCGACCGTGAATAGTTACCTGAGTAAGTCTTCTCGTTCAGGAAATACTTCCGGCAAAGAATTGCCAAACAACCCTGAAAATATGGTAGCTCCGCCATCAGCGGACACGGCACAGCGGACGCAGGCCATGACTACGCCAGGTCAACGGAATGGCGTAAACGCCACTGAATCGATGACAGCTACGTCAACGAACGTGGAAAAAGCCATGGCTAATCCAACCAGTGGTACGAGCGAAATGACTTCATCAAAAGATTTGATGAGTCAGGTCAATAAGCACCTCGAAGCTGTCGATCAGGAGCTAAAAGCATCACCTTCAGCAGCCCGTCGGACTGAACTGAATCAAAAACGTCAAAAATTAGTAGGAGCACTTAATAAATTGCAAGAAGTAGAAATGACACTCTCGCAACTGGATAAAAATTCGGCTATGCCTAAAAAATAGTAATTTTTGCCGACAGTTTAAGGACTTTCGTCGGCAGACTCCGATCTGGCGAAAGTCCTTATTTATTTAAACTTTCTATAAATCAGGAAAAGTCGTTAAGGATTATACTTACAAAATTTTAACAATCATTTGAATGTTAATCATAAAATTACCTTGACATATTAATTACAATTACGTATATTTTATTCCGTATAATTTATACACGTCAGAATAAAATATAATATTCATTGATATCTACTAAAAAATAGTATTTAACAAAATTTATCTATTTTTGTATTGTTCGGACGTTTAACGACGTCTGAATGTCTGGTTGGATCTGGGAGTAATCCCAATTCAATCCAAAACAGACAAAGGTTGAAGGTTGAACGTTATTGGGCAGTGGCTTTGCAACTGCCCAATTTTTTTAGTCAATTGTTGATAGTCTTTTTTACGTTCGCTTATGAAAACGTTGTTCATTATTAGTCATTTAGTACTCAATTTTATCTTTCCCGCCAAACAGGAGCCCCTGGCCATTACTTTCACCAATGTTCGTAACACCCGAGCTCCCTTAGTGGTAGGCGTATTTCGTAAAAGCGATCCGTTTACGAAGGTGCCTTTCAAAAACTATAAACTTGAGCCCAACGGCGGATCTTCTCCGACCTTGTTCATTGACGATCTTCCGTACGGAGAATATGCAGTGGCCGTTTTTCAGGATGAAAATGGGGATGGTAAGCTCAATACCAACATTGTAGGCATTCCAAAAGAACCGTATTGCTTCTCTAATAACTACCGTCCGCGGGTGAAATCTCCCAAGTACGACCAGTGTAAGTTTGTGTATTCGCAGAAGAACAATCACATGTATCTTCAGCTTTTGTAGGCCTTGTCCGTAGCTTTTGCCGTACCTTCGTATCATGAACTACTACGAACTAAAACTCTGCGTTTCGCCTGGGGTACACGACATCTTCGTGGCGGAACTGGCCGAAATTGGTTTCGAATCTTTTGTTGAAGAAGAC